>JBCBDH010000050.1:0-16952 GCA_038529855.1 Bacteroidota bacterium
CGCTTCTCGCTTCTCGCTTCTCGCTTCTCGCTTCTCGCTTCTCGCTTCTCGCTTCTCGCTTCTCGCTTCTCGCTTCTAATCTAACAAGCGATTTTTCTGAAACTTAGCATTACTAAATCGATCCACCTTAATATTAGAAACATTAAGAATAGTCTTGTCTTCCTTATTGATACGATCAAAAATATTGACTCTGGAAATAAAGGCGTATTTGACCTTTTTATATTCCAAGACATTCTCATATTCATAGGTCGCCGTCTTGATGAGTTTTTTGGACTTCCCATAAAACTCCGTTTTTAATCCTTGCTGGGTGGTTTTAGAAATCCAGTATTTGACGCGAGGATAGCTCACCAAATTATTTTTAGCTTCCAGTTCTAGTATCCAACAAGGCTGACCATCCAATTCACCTTCAGATTCTTCAACAATATCGTAGTCATTATAATAATTGGCAGAAGCGATGTCTGCATTAGCGGCCGTACCAGAAAGGCGTTGGCGGCTGGAAATGGCGACAGGCTGTCTCAAGCCAGGTTTGGAAAACCACATATTATTATCGCGGACCAATAGTTTTTGGCCTTTGTATTTACGAGGGGCCTTGAAAGTAGCTAGTGCAAATTGATGGACTTTAAAAGAAGAGGCTTCCACCTTGATGGTGATTTCATTTTTCAATTTGCCTTTGACATAGTTATCTACCTTTAGATCCCAGGAGATGCCAGACAGTTGGCCGCCGCGGTAGAAGTCAGCTTGCTTTAGAACTTCAGCCATATCTTCTTGGGGGCGGGTCTCTGTCTTGGTATCCGTATCTTTTTCGGTAGCCGTAGAGGGGTCAACTTTTTCCTTTTCTGTAAGTAAGGCCGTTTCATCCTGTGCGGACAAGGGCATTAGGTAAAGGCTAGAAAAAGCGAGGAGCAATAGCAATTTTATCTTCTTCATCATTTTAATTTTTTGGAATTCTTAAATCGCACAGTATTGGGCATAATTGACATAGTTTGGATACTTATCTTTTTCATCGCAGGAGCAGTAGGGGCAATCGCTTTTTTGATCGACCTCATAAATATCAAAAGTCCAATCAGCAGCATTAAAGCAGAGGAGTTTACCGACCATCAGTTCTCCAAAACCAACCAAAATCTTGATGGCTTCTGTAGCGCAGATCAAACCAACCATACCTGGCAGTACGCCAAGCACTCCCGCTTCTGCACAGGATGGGGCCAGCTCAGGAGGGGGCGGTTCAGGGTAGACGCAGCGGTAGCAAGGGGTATTGTCAGCTTCCATAGCGGGCCAGAATGTGGAGACCTGACCTTCGAATCGAAATACAGAGCCATGTACATTGGGGATACCCAGTTTTACACAGGCATCGTTGATTAGATAACGAGTAGTAAAATTGTCCGTACCATCCAATACCAAATCAAATCCACCAAGGATGGCCTCTACATTATCAATGGTCAATCGCTCATTATAAGTAATGACTTCAATGCTTGGATTGAGGGCTTTTAGGCGTTCTTTGGCAGAATGTACCTTTGGGGTCCCAACGCTGTCTTCTGTGTGGAGGATTTGGCGTTGCAGATTGCTTCTGTCGACAATATCATCATCAATAATGCCCAAGTGTCCAACTCCCGCAGCAGCCAGGTACCAGGCTACGGGTGAGCCAATGCCTCCCGCGCCTACAACCAATACGCGGCTATTGAGCAGTTTTAATTGTCCTTCCTCTCCCATCTCTGGAATGAGGAGATGGCGTTTGTATCGCTCAAAATCGTCATGGCCAAGGGCTTTGGGAATTTCAAAAGGCAGGGCCTGAGTTTTCCAATCTTTAAAACCTCCTTTTACAGAGTAGACTTTTTGATAGCCCATCTGCTGTAAGCAAAAAGCAGCGACAATGGAGCGGCGGCCAGAAGCACAGATCAAAAAGATGTCTTGGTTATTTTCTGGGATGCGTTCGGGAATTTGCATTTCCAGCAAGCCCTTGGGAATACGCATGGCACCAACTGGACTTCCAGAATTGAATTCGTCTTTTTCGCGAATATCGATCAGATAACCACCTTGTGCATGTCTGGCAAAGGCATCCAGTACCCCAATTTCTTTAACCTGGGTTCTGAGTTTGTCTAAGAAAGAATTAACTTCTATCATCATTTTTTTATTTGGTAATGCGAGGCTATAGCTCATGAGCTATGGCACTGCATCCATCATTATTTTAGTTTCTAGCAATTCAAATAGGACTTATCGGTCTGCCTGTCCACCAAGGTGGAACAGGCGAGCGAAGTGAGCCTGTGATGAAACCCACATCGCTTGGAAGACCGAAAAAATATAAACATGTACTTAGTCCAAATCTATTGGTCATCTAGAGCTTCACGTCTTGATGACAGTTGTAACATTGATACGCTTGCAAAAACTCCTTTGAGGTAAAGTGGGGAGATAGCTCTGGCTTTGGCAAAGGGGTCTCCGTATCCAAACTTTCGCGATAGGCTTTGAGCTCATTCAATCTGTCTATTCGCACTTCAGTAATCGTTTCCTTGTGATTCCAGGAGTCGAGCAATACCGTTTTATCGTATAGCACGTGGTTGCTCAAAGTATCCATCATTCGAATGTAGGTGTCGAGTTCAGCGATTTGTTCCTTGCTCATCTCTTCTTGGTCATTGATCATCCAATTGACTTTTTTCATATTCAAATCAAAGCGGAAGGTAGGCCCAAGGATTTCTGCATAACGCGCATTTAGGTCTGGAATGGCGCCAAGGATCAAGCGATCATTTAGGTTTTTCAAGACCACATCCATTTGAGGATTTTTAAAAGTATTGAGGCTATCATGGAAATTGGTAAAAGACAGTTGGCTCATCAATACATTCCAATTTTGGAAAAGATCGTAATCGTAAATCGTACTGCTCACATAGGCAATCATCGAATCTTGCGTAAATGGATTATTATAGTCATGTGGACTATCAACACGGCCATTAATCTGTCGTGAAACCATAAAGGTGGCATAGGTCTTATCATTAAAGCCATTGACATTGGTTGCGAAGTTGGCCACTTTCTGAGAACGGGTCATCATCGCCTTCAATTCTTTTTGCTGAAAATCGGGGTCGCTGGGTTGAAGGCCAGAAAAGAAAGTGGTACGGTCGCCAATGATGTCTTCAAAATTAATAAAGCCATCCAGATAGCCTCTAACGGTTGCAGTGAGGTAAAAGGAATAATACATTCCTGTCAATCGAATATGGTTCAAGTCGCGGCTGTCCGTGTATAGACCTCCTTCGTACTCTTCTTCCAATTTGCGGTAGGTTGCGCCAAACTCCTCAAGGAAGTCAGGAATTTCTGCAATTCTTTCTGCTGAATTAAAATTGAGGGCTTCAAAGAAACGAGGACGAAGGTCGCTCAGAAAATAGGAAGTGTCTACTTCATCATCATCTGTACTTCGCTCATTACAGGCACTAAAAAAGGCACTGGTCATCAAAACCATCAACCATAAAAGAATAGTCTTTTTCATAACTTGTTACGAATTTAAATTTTATAGATTATGCCAAGCATTAATTGAAAATCGAGTAGTAGGTTGAGGTCTGTATCTCGGCCACCAAAGCCCATTAGCAATACAGAATAGATCTCAAAGGAATTGAGGTTCCATTCGATCAGCGAAGAAAACTGACTGCTTTGGTCATCAATGGAATAGATGTAGCGCAAGTTGTAATTCAGCTGTTCAAATCGATCCTGTTCCCCTACCTGAAAGAAAAGATAGTTGCGACGAATAAAAGGCATCCCTGTATTGAGCGCACGCCCCAGATTACTATTGGCCAAGTCGCGAGTGACATCAAAACTATACCTGGAAGAAGAGTCAATACTGCGAAGCAACATCTCAAATTCATCATTGGTATAACCCTTCCCATTAAAGAAATACTCCACCTGAATCGTAGGGCCAATGTTCAAAGTATAGGAAGCCCCCAATAAGCCCGCCCCACTAAATCCATCATTCTTACTTCCATTAATCATATCGTAATCCAGCAATTGGGGATCAGTCCAATGTCCCTGCACAGGGTAAAAGCGATTGTAATTATAGTTGAGGGAAAAATCCGTCCAAAGCAATACGGCCTCTGTAAGATTCTTTTGGCCATAAGCCCCCAGGTGAAATTTTCCATCTTCATCCATAGAAGCCAGTACGCCTATGTTTTCTGCCAATCCATAGTATTCAGCCATGAGCCCATAGTTTCGTTTAAAATCGAAAAAGGGTTCTTGATAAATGGGGCTATCAGCTTCATTGATATTGGCAATGAGCGAAAAACTCCAAGCGGATTTGGTAGAGAAGTTCAGCTCGATAAAATCCATTGGCCGAATTTCAATCTTTGGATTTAAGCGACCATTATTAACTAAAAAGGGATTGCTGGGATTGACAAAAAGGGAAGTCCCCATTTCTTTCAAATAACGACCTGCCAACAGATATAAACTATTATTGATTTGCCATTTGCCTTTGAGCTCTTGGAAATAAAAATCAGTCGCATAATCCTCCTTCGTCAAGCCTTCCTCATCCAGGTCAACATCAATATTCAAACGCGGCTTGGCCCAAAGACCTAGTTTATCTCCACGATATTTCAACTCTGGTCGGAAATACAGGCCCACATCGTAATTATTGAGTTGGGCAACGCGGTTATCTGGGTTGACGGTACCAATTGCTTCCGCAAATTGAGCAGCGCGACCAAAAGCCATGATGTCAACTGTATAGCTAGCATTATTGCGCAGTAAGGTCAATAAGGTGTCTTTCAGCGGTACAGAATCTTGCTGTATTGGAGCGAGGAGATCATCCCCTTCCCTACTTGCCCCTGTGATGGGCAACAAGAGTAGCAAGCTGATCAATAGTACGCTTATATTATTCAGTGATAGATACATAATAGAAAGTGTTGAATGCTTGGTCATCATCGTCTACTCTAGGACATTGGAATCAGCGCATCCACGATTTTTTGTTTGGAAATTTTATTGGATGCCATAAAAGAAGACAGCAAAGAAGCCGCACAAAAGAGTCCAAAGACAAGCAGCAAATTTTGCGGTCTAAGAATCAACATAATTGGTACAGGGACAGAAGCTACTGGCGGAATAAAGGTGATGTTTAAAAATTCCAAGATGTTGGAAATCATCATCAATACGGGTAGTGCCAGTATACAAGCAATCACTCCCATAATCAAACCTTCCAAACAAAATAATTTGATCACATCTTTTTTGAGCATCCCAATAGCGCGCATCGTACCAATTTCTCTGGTGCGCTCCGCTACTGACATTTGCATAGTATTGAGTAAGGTGAGCAAAACCACCACAGTGATGATGACCGTCAAAACTCTAAAGACCGCACTAAAAGTGGTTTTTATTTTTTCGTAAAATAAAGAGCGCTCATTCCAAGCCTCTGCCTCTACTTGGTAACCAGCAGCCGCCAATTGGGTCAATAAGCGATCTTTTGCTTGTGCGACTTTGGTATCATCTTTTAGGGTAACGACAATGCGTTGAGCGCCTTCCGTATCGTATAATTCTTGCGCCAGTTCAAAATTGGTGAGCACAAATTTATCGTTAGTGGCTGGATTACCTGTATTAAATATCTCTACGACATCTGCATCCATCGCATTGGCCATGCCGTCTTTGGTAGAGGTGAGTAAGGTAAAAAATCCACCTTCTTCAATTCCAAGATTGGTGGCTAGTTCTTCGCCTATCGCTACTTCCGTTCTTTTACTTTCATCGCCTTCCAGGCTAATGGCGCCACGGGTATTTTTTCGACCATCTACTTTGGTCGTGATAAGGCGTTGGTCTTCTTCAGGAACAATCGCTTCTGTGATAAAAATGGTTGAAGCATTTCCATTGCTGGCAATTCCAAAGAGGCTTAGGCGTGGGGTGGCAATAGCTACATCGCCATCAGCGCGAAGGATTTGGAGGATGCCCTCCATTTCTGCCTTTTCCCACAAATAGGCTTCAGGTTCCATTTTGCCATGCTTAAAAAAGCCCTCTTTGGCAAAGGTGATATGACCGAGTTTTTCCACGACGATGGCTTGTCCCTTGAGTCTGGAAAAAATATTATTGACCATTCCGCTAATGACGCCAAGCGCAGTGAATCCAAGACAGACCGTTAGGATGGTAACGATGCTGCGTTTGCGATGGCGGAAGATATTTCTTAGAGCAAGTTGCATATAATTCATGACTGGAGGTTTATTCGCTTTTTAAATAGCCATCTTCGATTTCTACGATGTGGTCCACAGTGTCGATGATGCGATTGTCGTGGGTAGAAAAAATGAAAGTGGTTTTTTTGGATTGATTTAATTCCTTCATCAGATTGATGATGCCCATACCCGTTTTGCTGTCGAGGGCAGCAGTGGGTTCATCAGCAATGACGATTTCAGGTTGGGTGACGAGGGCGCGAGCGATAGCGACGCGTTGTCTTTGGCCGCCACTCAAATTGCCAGGGCGATGTTGGAGGTGATTGCCTAGCCCCACTTCGCGCAGCATAGCTGTTGCTCGTTGTATACTTTCCGCTTTAGCTACTCCCTGAATTTGTAGGGCAAAGGCTACATTTTCTGTGGCATTGAGTACAGGAATCAGGTTATAGTGCTGAAAAACAATCCCAATTTTTTGATTGCGAAAACGCGTCATTTCATTATCTGAAAAGGATTTGACATCTACGCCTTCGTAGAGAATACTTCCACTCGTTGGTTCGTCAATGAGGGAAATGAGATTGAGAAAGGTACTTTTTCCACTCCCTGATGGACCAACGATAGCCAGAAATTCACCTGGCTGAATACGGAAATTAATCCCTTTGAGGGCATGTACTTTTTGGCTACCCAATTCGTATATTTTTTCGACATCGCGAAATTCAATTAAGGTGGTATCTACGATGGGGGCGACTGCTTTTTCTAATATATTTTCCATATGATGATTGTTAGTGATGGTCGAGACCAATCAATTGAAAAAATGATATTTAGAGATATAACCACAGGCCGAGAACGGAGGCAATGATGCCAAATAAGAAAGTCCCAATGGCTCTGTAGTGATAAAATTTATAATAATCATATGCTTCTTTGTGCGTAGCCAATTGCATCTTTGGCCAGGTAGAAAAAGTGCCGTACATGGTGAATCCTGACATAAAAGCCAAGGCGATAATCTTCATTCCAATCATGAATATTTCTCTGGTAGTTTGTGGCGGGTTGAGAAAAGTCAATACAAAACCAGAAAACCATAGCATGGCCATTCCAGAGTATACGCTGTAAAAAACGCGGCTCCCTTGTCCAACGATAAAGCGAAAGGGAAAGTCGCCTTCTTTTACACTGTTTCTCGCGGTGGGCCAATCAATAAAAGCCCCCATAAAGACTGAACCTACCCAAATCATGCCCGCAGTTAGATGAAGCGTCAAAAAGATAGAATGTAACATGTCTGTATTTAGATGAATTGAATAAATAAATTTACTTCGTCCTTAACCTCCCGCGCGGGAGAGCAATAAGGAGATACTTTCGCCCTCTGGCACATGTGACTTGAGCCCTTCCAAAGAAGCAATGTTCTTCTTCCCAATAAAAATATTGATGTAGGGGCGAACGCGATTGTCTTCTTCAAATAGTCGCTCTTTGATATTTCCAAAAGTTGTTTCGAGGTGATTGATAAAATCCCCCATACAATCTCCCTCAAACTCTATCTGTCGATGATTGCCAATAAACTTGGCAAACTGTGGAGGGAACTTTACTTGAACCGTGGTCTTTTTCATAACTGTTCTAGTTTGGTGTTTGATAATTTTTTATTGAACTTTTGGAGCGGAACCCATCCTCTTTTGAAGGGGCTCCTGCTCCAATCACCTTTGACGGATGCGCACTACTGCGCAACGACATTTACTAACGATATTTCATTTGCCTTAACAGGCAATTTCATATTCTTCAAAAACCTCCAGCATCGCATCTGGATAATGTACAGGCACCATCGTACCGTTTTCTTCTCGCATGGCAGCCGTAGCTTGCGATCCCTTACAAACCAGGGTCAACTCGCCATCTGCATCTTCCTTGTAATATTCAAATCCCATAAGCAGACGACTCGAACTTTGAGCATCGAGCGACATCCGCATCACCACAGTATCAAAAGCAAATAATTGAGAAACATACTGAACGCTCAGATCCAGTGTAATCAGGGCAAGCCCCTTATTGATCTCTGCGATCACCTCTGGGCAATATTCGTACAAAAACATTTCTCGGCATTTGCCCTGCCATAGGGCATAATTGGCAAAGTAGATATTGCCAACCAAATTGGTTTCTTCAAAAGTTGTTTTGAATCGATATTCGTAGTAAGCTCCTTCAGGAGCATTGATCATTGGCATAAGTCACGGATTGATTTGAGCTGTTGAAAAAAGTTCTGGGTCACGCTATTAGTCGACGGTATTCAATTGGGCAATTTGCAGTAAAAGGGCTTCCTCTTGATTCGCCATCTCCAATTCCATAAAAAGCTGGGTATCATCCGCTGTCGCATCTTCTCCCCATTGTACGGAACCATCTGCTTCAACCTCAGAAGGTGTTTTTGCAGATAGACGAATGCCACAACCTTCTATCTGGAAAAGCTCCGTTGACTTCCCTTCTTGTAAGGCTTTGAGTAATTTAGTACGTTCATTATCAGGTAGTAAAATATTGCTTTGCTTGGTCATACCGCGAAGCTGGTATTCGATGTGGTTGACCAAGAGATGGGGGTCCCATTGGCCACTAAAGTCCGTTCCTGTCACCTTAGTCAGCACCAAATCTGTCCAGTATTGCTTGACGACACCTGCTTTATTCAGCACACAAACATCAATAATGGTATCATTCCCCACCTCTCTGGTCTCTATTGTTTTGATGTACAATGGACCAGCTACTTCAGCTGTATTGAAAGCAATTTGGCTTGCGCCCGTAGGCAGCAAATTCCAGCCAGGGCGACAGGCTTGATGACAGTGAATAGCCGCATCATTGAGCCCTGCATCTCCCAATAAACATTGGTCAGGAATATAGGGACCAAACCATTTGTCGTTTAAGCTGGTCTGTGCACCAGCCAATGATTCCAGTGCATTGATGTGATAGAAAGACTGAACGCGACGGAAGGGACCGTGATGGAAAAGCAGATCGTCGTAAAACTTCTGCGAGACATCCAAGTCAATGGCCTGGCCATTTTTTATCGCTTTCTGCTTGGCTTTAAAATCGGGTCTTGCTTGGTAGTTGACAATGGCTTCAAAACAGTTGACTTCAAAATTGGAGTCTTCGCTTTGAACGACTGCCTTGAACTGATCAGCAGATAATCTGGTCACGATAAATCGAACGGTATTATTTCCCTCTTTGGGTACAAAGATCGACTTGTGGATTTGCAGATCGTCAAATACCCAGGCATCCTCAGCGCCTTGAATCGCATTGCAAACCTGTGCGATCCCTTCCAATATCATCACGGTAGGAAAGACGTATTGATTTTGGAAAACGTGGTTCTTTAGATAGACATCATCCTTTAAATTGACGCTGACATCAGATACAATTTCTACCCCTGGCACCTGGTGTTTGATCTTGGAAATAAAGCGACCAATAGGGAGGCGTTTTTTGGTGTACAGCAAGGTAGGAATATCGCCAAAACGTCCAGAAACAATCAGCCGTTCTTCTTGACTATTTGAGTCAGCAATTACGGCTTTTAGTATATCAACCCCGTTTTTCACGGGAATTGGCCATACGCCTTTTTCCTTAAGGGAATCCAAACTATTCAGACTAACCCCCATTCCCGTTTCATCCCATACGGACCATTCCAAGGTCAGACAACGACAGTGCTTTAGTTCTTTATTCAGTTGTCCAATGTAAATGGCTAGTTGATCATTGGCCCAGGCATAGTCCGCATTGCCTTGCATACCGCTCTCCGCGATGATCGATCCATAGCCAATTAAAAGACGAAGGGCATTTTGGTCTAGTGCTTCCATGACATGACGCAAGCCCTCTAGTTTTACCCTTTGTGTATGTTCAAAGTCTTCTTGACTGAGTAGACTAAGTGGTTTGGGTTTGTTGATACCCGCTCCGTGAATCAGTACTCGTACAGGCCCCAATTCGCTGTTGATTTGATTAAGGGCTTGGTCGATAGCTGTAGGATTACAAACATCTGCTGCATAATAGCCATACTCTATATTATTGGATTCAAGTAATTGAAGATTGGTCTTCAATTCTTCGCTCTGTGCTGGCTGGGAGCGTCCTAGTATTGCCAATTTAGCTCCTGTATTTAAAGCCAGTTCAAAAACAGAGGCAAAGGTAATTCCCTTTCCTCCCCCAGTAGCGAGGATCACATCGCCCTTGGCTATTTGCTGATTCAAGTCCCCTGCTTGAGGGAAGAATACTTGACATTCTGACTCCAAGCGTTCGCCTTGATCATTGTAGATGACCTCTTTGTATTTGGAGGCTACTTTTAATTCTTTGATCAGTAAGTCCAGTGGTTCTTTTATGCCAGCACTCAATTCCAGACTAAAGCTGCTGATTTGTGGTGCCTCTTGCTGGAAAGTCCGCAGGACGGGGCGTAGATCAGTATTTAGGGCGGCTGTTCTGAGGTTAACCAAGGCTACAAATTTTCCTTGGCGAACAGCATCTTGATTCAGGAATTGGACAAAGTCGTATAGTGCTGCTTGGCCTTGTTCTGACTTATAGATAAAGATAGCCCCATCCCCTAATTGATGAGGAATCTTTGCCAAGGTTTCCTCCCATTTCATCGCGATGGCTGGTAAGCCGCGGACAATGATTTTCCCTGCTCCGCGATTTACCTTAATTTTGGAAGCCTTTTTGGCTACGGACTTTCTACTAAATAGATGGGTCCAATTTTCTGCTAGTTCAAAAGAAACGCCTGCTTTGTCATTCTTGGCCGTATTGCCACTGCTCCCTTTGTAAATCAACTGGCTGATTTCAGCAATGCTACTGTCAGAATTAGCCAGGATAGAAGCGGCAGAAAATACCTTGTGGCTTTTGTTAAATGCTTTGGTCGCCAGCGAGATGATTTCGGTAATCGCCAAAGAGTTCAGATGCAATTGCGACATGATCTTGTCTTCTCCAGTAATGACCTCTACGGGAATTTCCGTTTTTTCGCTAATCAGATTTTTGAGGTAACTCAGTACGCTTTCTTCAGAGGAGGCTTGAACAGGAGCTGCTATTTTTTTTGCTGTCCCATGACCGTTTTGAGCTTCAGCAGGTTGGGCCTCTATCATCTTGCGAATCATGGAGCTTTCCAATTGGACCTTTTCACAAGGACTCTCCAATACTTCAAGCTGCCATTTATCTAAATCAAAAGTTCGATAGAAGCGATTGTGTGCTAGTTCATCAAATTGTATGTCACCACCATTGACATAGGCAGCAGACAATACATTCATCAAACCCTGAATAGATGGGGAACCAAAGTCTAGTGCCACTTTATCAAATTCCTCATAGCTACCCAATGATCTGGTCAATGAGCGTCCTGGCCCAACTTCGATCAATACCCCTACCTCTTCTTTGATGGCTTCAATGGCTTGGGTAAATTGTACGGGATCTTCAATTTGGCGATAGAGCAAATTGGCGATATCTGCTGAGGCATCTAATCGCTTACCCGTAATAGTGGAAATGATATTGCGTTCAACAGAAGTAAAGTCCCAATCTTTCAAAGACTGTTTGAATTGCTTCGCGGCCCGCTTCATCATTGGTGTATGAAAGGCATGGGAAACCTTAAGGCTCACATTTTTTACGCCCACTTCAAAAGCCGCTTCCTGCACTTCCGCTACCGCCGCTACCGCTCCACCAACCACATAACTCCCCTGCCCATTATACCCCGTAATCCAAACCTCCTTACCCTCTATCAATTGATGAACCATAGTCTCATCGCATCTTAGTGCCAGCATCGCTCCCCCTTTCTCTCCCAATCTAGACATCGCATCACCACGTGCATTGGCCACCGCCACTGCATCTTCCCCATCCATCACACCTGCCCAACTCAAAGCAGCAATTTCTCCAAGGCTATTGCCTATCCCATACTGTGCCTCCACCCCAAAATGGTCCAGCAGTTCAATGGATCGAAGGGTATTGAGAATGATGGCGGGTTGGGCTACAGAAGTATCCGCAACGGGCCCTTCAAATTCAACTTTTTGAGAACAGTGCTTACGGAATCCATCAGCAAAGATGGAAAAAGCACCTAAGTCTGTGTATACAGGAGAGCCTTGACCTGGAAATAGAAAACCAATTTTCTTAGGCTTTTCATTGGCGTCAAAGAAGATACCTTTTTCAGCATCCACCCAATGGGTCGTTCCTGCTTCTACCTTTTCGATCAAATGATTCAAGCTTTCAAATAATTGATCTGGATTGGCGGCGACGAGGCTTGCTCGCCATTTGCCAACAGGGGGTAGGTGAGCGGAGAGGGTGGCAGAGAAGTCAATGAACTCTGCGCGGGAGATATCGCGAGCGATGGCGCGGTAGGCGCTTAATTGCTGTAGTAGTAAGTCCTTGGATTTGGCTGCCATTGGGAAGACTTCAAAGTCACGAGCGGAGCGAGCCATGCGCTTTACCTTTCTGGGCATCTTGCGAGGACGGCGAGCAGTTTTGCTCTCCTCCATGGTGATATGGACGTTGATTCCACCAAAGCCCATAGAGGAGCAGGAAGCCCGCATGGGGGCTTTTTCTGTCCACAATTCTGGTTGGGCACCCAGCTTGATGAGATCGCTGTGTTCTTGTAAAAGTTGATGAGGATTATTAGGACGAGAGGCGGGAATAATACCATTCCTCACGGCCAAACAAGCCTTAATAATTCCAGCAACTCCAGCCGCTGCTTTGGTATGCCCAATCAAGTGTTTGACCGAACCCAATACAGCAGGCGTACCTTTCTTACCAGCCGCTTTCAAGGAATTGATCAAAGCGGTGAGCTCTACTTTATCTCCTAGCGGTGTTCCTGTTCCATGACCTTCAAACATGGCGACAGAGTCCGCACCATATCCCGCCTTTTGATAAGCCAGCTCAATGGCACCTTGTTGGGTATCTGGTTTAGGGCGGGTAATGCCACCTTTGCCATCAGAGGAAATCCCCCAACCGCGAATAACCGCGTAGATATTTAATCCTTTGGCCCTAGCCAATTCTTCGTTCATTAAAACAATCACTCCACAACCCTCACCAGGCCAAAAGCCCTGGGATTGGGTACTGTAAACTTCCATTTCCTTCGCTGCCAAAGCCCCATTCCGCGCAAAACCAATAACTTCAAAGGGGTCCATACTCAAATCCACCCCACCAACCAAGACAACGTCCAAATCTTCATTGATGATGTTATTGCAACCCATCGCTACAGAAAGTAAAGAGGAAGAACAGGCGCCATCGACCGTAAAACCACCGCCATTAAAATCAAAATAATTGCATATTCTTCCAGCAATGGTATTGCTCAATCCACCAGCCAGGGTATCCGCATCTGGTTTGGGAAAAGGTTCTTTGTAAACGCGTTCAGTAGCGGATAGGATTTTGCTGATTTCCTTTTCCCCATAATCCATACCAGCCAAAGTAGATTCTAGTACTTTGAATACATAGGGCCATCTCAGGCGCATAATGTTAGCTCTAGTAAATTCACCATTTAGTGAATTGCCGAGAATAACACCAACTCGCTTTTTATCCAATCCTTCTCCATTTTCAAAACCAGCATCTTTCAAAGCACCAGAAGCGACATCGAGTGCCAGCCAATGGGCCATATCGGTTTGTTCGAAGGTAGACTTAGAAACGCGGTATTTAACGCGATCAAATTGATAGCCATTCAAAACGGATGCTTTTTGGGAATAGGTGTAGTCGACCTTTGAGCGATCTTCTGAACCGTAGTAGTCCAGATTTAATCGCTGGTCGGGCATACGTCTGAATTGCTGTCTGAGGGAAAGAATATTTTCCCAATATTGTTGTAAGCTATTGGCTCCGGGATACCTACAGTCCATCCCTACAATAGCAATGTTGACATCTCCATTGTTAATCATGGTCAAGGGGGTTTAGTTTTAGTTTTAGGCGTTGACTCGCCTAAAGACTACAGTCTTGTTAGCTTTCCAATTTATTTCTCTGCAATCAGGGAAGGATCAGTCAGCGGATATTCGATCCACTTGACGATGCCTTTGCCTTTTTCTATGGTGAGGATACCATTGGCGAGATCATCCAACTCAAAAACCTCTACGGTTTGTGATTTATCTGGCCAGGTTACTTGTACTTTGTGGGCTTTTTCTTGGGCCATTCCAAAATGCATGGGGCCTTCGTAATTGGATAGGAATCCACCACCGCCAATACGAGCGACCATGAGGTATTGATCGTTGATGACGACTTTTGCACCTACGCCATGTCGATTGAAGGAACCCTCTGTATTGTCTACCAACTCTACTTTGAGATAATTTGATCCCGTGTGGGTATTGATGAATACGCGGGAGTCACCAGGTTCGAAATTGGTAGGTGTGGGGAAGTTGGCATCATGGGCAGGAAGCACCCTGATTTTTCCATCAATTTTTGCTTTGAGGTTGACACCAGTAGACTTTCTAGAATCATAGCCGCCAATATTGCGCACCACCATGTCTTGATAACCATCATTATTCAAATCAGCAGCGACAACGGAGCGGCCTTCTTCTGCCAATTGGATCATGGAGCGGTTGGAGACCTTTTGTAGTACTTCAGGTCCTTGCAAGCCCCATACATCTTCATCATAGCTGTAAACCATGCTGCGTTTTCCCCAGTTTTTGGTTGGAGATTTGCGATAGATGTAGCCATCTGATTTGAGCTTATCGTATTGCAATTCTAGGATATTAAAGACGTGGTATTCTGCGGTTAGGTCCACAAAATTGAGGCGCTCGCCTTTTTCTGTGGCATTGACCAAAAGTCGACCTGGGCCAGTACCCATAATGGGGAAAATTCCACCCCCTGCGCCATACAAACAACCCATCCAATACAAATCTTTCTTTCCATCATTCTGAACATCAATCACTGTAGAACCCCAAGTAAATTCGTAGGGATCAAGACTGTTGATGTCATAGGGAACATGGCGACCACCTGGTACAAAGGGTCTTACATTATTGGCTTGTGCGGCATCTGGTGGTAGTACTTTAGAGTGTTTGACACTGGTCTTTAGTTCCTGGGTAAAATCTTTTCCGTCCACGATGGCATGCATAGCGCGGTGGCGATCTGCAAAATACTGCTGCGCCATTGTTCCTACCGTCATGACGGGATTGAGAATCATATTGGGATCAGGGTAAGAGAAGGCAAAATTCATAGAAGATCCACCCAAATTACCCGCAAACAAATCCTCTTTTTGGTCATTATTAAAATCAGCAGGAGAAAAGCTCATCCAATAGCCTGATTTATCGTGGCGGGCATACTCTTCTGGCTTGACAAATTTTTCGCCATTCTGATTCATGTACAATCTCAGCCAGCCCAAATCATTTGCCACCCAAATATCGGGATAGCCATCGTGATTGACATCTTGCGTAACGGCTGCCCATGACAATTGTCCATGTTCTGATTCTTGCCCATTGATGGTCAACCACCCTGGATCATAAGGCTCGAAATGCATGAAAGCCATGGAGTATTCCTTGGGAACAATTGGCCATTCCTTTAAGCGATAGTAATCATCCATAGGATTGTCTTCGTCATAAAGACCATCCACATTCATTTCTGATGATTTTTCTACAAAGCGAAGCTCTCCAGTTTCCGCAAGCTGGTTGACGTAAAATTGATTGGCGCCACCAGACATAGAAGTTGAGCCACCTGGCCAAAAGTCTTCGTCCATCGCATTGCCTTCAAAAATATCGATATCGCCATCCAGGTCAAAGTCAGCAGCGAGGAGCGAAAAGGTATTTCGCTGACCGCTCAATCCACTTTCTGCCGTGATGTCTTTCCATTCTGGAATACCATCCTGATCCTTGTCTCCCATATTGAGATAGATCGAATTGGCGCCCATGTATTCTTCGCCTCTGCCTGTGTCGTGCTTGTCATGGGTATTATCCCGCGGCTGATAGTCTTTGATAAAACCCAATCCCTGACTCTTCATGGGCACCTTTACATTATTGGCCTGACGACCAACAGGACGAACAAATTGTCCAAGGATGCGCTGAGTTTCAGGAGCGGACCAAACCATACCTTCCAAACCACTGGCGACCAGCAAATCCTTCAAACCATCTCCATTGAGGTCAACGGAAATTGCCGTTTGCGAACTGCGGCCTTTGCGCTCTCTGGAATCAGATAAACTTTCGCGGGGATAGAGGTAATTTTCAACCAGTAGTTCTTCTTTGACATAGGTATCATTGGCTTCCGCCAACTCATCTATGCGCTTGTAGATGGGATCGCCTTTTTCGTCGTTCCCCTGGTTGAGGTAAAGTACATTATATTGTAAACGAGGTTTATCGAGTAATACGCCTTTTTCATCTGTGGGGCGCACCCAGTTGTCACCTGGATTGAGAAAATAAGCATCCAGGCGATTATCGCCATTGGCATCGAAAAGGAGCAGGCCGCAGGAGCCGTATTGTCCAGCGAAGGTCCCCCAGTTTTTCGCCTCATCGTCAAAGGCTTCGATCTCGCGAAAAGGAGAGGCTTCTTCGAGTACTGCAAAGCTGCTTTCATCATAAGAGCTTGCGTTATTTTTCACCTTGTTGGCGTACAATACATTTTCATTAGCACCATCTAGTTCTTCTCCAAACTTTGCTTCGACATTGATCACCTGATTGACTTTGTAGATGACAATATTGTGGAAAATGGTGGCGAAGACAACTAGGAAGACAGTGATTCCCGCGGTCCAGAGCTGCCATTTTGGTCTGCTTTTGAGAAAGGATTTTTTGCCAGCGGAATCTGTGGCAGATTGATTTTCAGATAGATTTTTGAAAGAGTTAACCATTGCTAGTTTTAGTTTTTACTGCGTTTAAGCAGTAGAGGTTTTTTTAATGATTGTTGCTAAGACTTATCTAAGGTTATCATCCCGATAAGAGAAATACACAGGGGTGATGTAGTTTTCGGTATGTGCTATTTGCTCTTCGATTAATT
>JBCBDH010000051.1:0-16892 GCA_038529855.1 Bacteroidota bacterium
CAGCCCAGATAGTTGTCCGAGTTTTAGCGAGTTAACACCCAAATCAACAAGCGCATCATCCAAGCCAATATCTGTTCGTCCAAATACTTTCTCCCAAATGGCCAATAGGGTTCTGTCTTGTTGGTTGCGAGCAGGATGGGTATTGGGTTTTTCATTGATCCGTCGATAATTGGATAGTCTTTGCAGTAGTTCTGTATAATGGCCTTCTTTGTAGGCATTCAATAATTGAACGCGTTGCAGTTTTCCACTAGTGGTTTTGGGAATTCTTTTCACGGGAATGCAAATGGATAAATCCAGTCCCACCTGCTGGCTTAGCAGTCGTCGTATCCGATCGCTCAATTCGATAAAGGAAGTTTCCTTTTTACGATAAGCCATAAAACAGATGACTTTATTTTCCTGACTGCGCTCCTCCCAAAAACCCATAATGACCACCTTATCTGTCGTGATCTCCAAATGCCTGGCAATGACTTGTTCGATATCATGGGGGTAGTAATTTTGCCCATTGATAAAGAAGATCTCCTTCACCCGCCCTGTGATGTATAAATCCCCTTGATGTACAAAACCCAAGTCTCCTGTGTCTAGCCAGTTATCAGGAAGATGTACTTTCTTATTGGCCGCAGCATTCCGATAATAACCAGCGGAAACATTTTTCCCCTTGATGTGGATATGACCGATATATCCCACATCAAGTTTTTTTCCCCGATTATCGACAATTCGAAGGTCGACATGTCGAACTGCACGACCAACATTAACGATGTGAACTCCTCGCTCAGCTACCGCTCGAATCTGCTGCCCTATTCCCAACTGTTGTCTATCCAATAAGAGGGCTTTAGGTACTTCATGGACATCTGAGAAAGTAACGGCCAAGCTAGCCTCTGCCAATCCGTAAACAGGAAAAATGACTGTTTCGCGCAAGCCAAAGGGCCGCATCTTTTCTACAAACTGCTGACAAAGGGCAAAGGAAATTGGCTCCGCACCGTTTACAATCACCCGCAATGCAGAGAGATCTAAATCTGTGGTATTGCGTTCTTCAAAATACTTTAAGACAAAGTGATAGCCAAAATTGGGCGAAGCAGAAAAGGTGATTCGATGCTCTGATAGTTTGTGTAGCCACAAATTGGGCGTTCGTACAAAGAGACGGGAAGGGATGATGAAGTGCTGCCAGCCTGCTACGAGCGGAGTGAGGTGAAAACCGATCAATCCCATGTCATGCGTCAATGGCATCCAGCTCATAAAAAGATCGCCCTCAGGAGGAGAATCAATTCCCGCATGAATGGCCTCAATATTGGCCAGTAAATTCGCGTGACTTAGAACAACGCCTTTGGGCTGGCCTGTAGACCCAGAAGAAAATTGGATAAAAGCAATATCAGAAGGATCGGGATCAAATACCTTCACCAGGCTTGCCTTGGCATAGAGCTGGTCGACATCAAAACAACGATCAGTAGGGATACCCTCATCCCCCAACTGCCCCAAAGCCAATGCCAGGCGATCGCCAGAGTGGATCAAAACTGGATCAGCTAAATTGGCCCATACCTTGAGCAATTTATTAACAGTTGCCTCATTCCTGGCTAGCTCCAATGGGATGGGAATCATTCCACCCAATAGGGCAGCCCAGAAGACTTCCAAAAAGGTTTGGTTATTATCCAATTGGATCACGAGTTCTTGCCCAGACTGTAGGCCATTTTGCTGCAGTCCACAAAGCAAGCTTTGTGCGTGTTCTAATAATTCCGAATAGGATAAGAAGTCTTCCTGGTAGGTTCCGTTAATGAAAACGATTCCCTTTTCCTTTTGCATGGCAGATGCAAAAAGAGCCTCGACTAAATTCCGATAACTCATCAGTTATGGTTTAATCTCTTGCTTAAATAGCGAGTGAATTAAAGTGAAGGAGCAGCACCAGAGCAGGTAGCTGTCAAAGGATCAAAAACTAAGAATAACTTTATCTTTATGTTTGTTGTATAAAATTTCTTTCTCGCCAAAGAGTCGCTCTGCGACGATGTCCTTTCGCTTGCACCAATCCATCAATTGATCGGACTGAACAATGGGATGAGACTCTGGCGTATACTTAATACTACTGATAAATTCCAACCAGGGTTCTTGTCCCATGGCATAGATATAAACCTCCAGTGGGTTGAAGACCTCGACCAAACCCCGACCTCTCTCGTAATTGGAACCAGCTAATCGTCTCGATTGATCTTTTTTGCGCTCTAGCTTCTTGGTCATCAGAGGTCCATACAACCAGCTCATAGGAGCCCCTTCGCATTCCATTCCCAAAAAGACGACATCCACATCCCCAATCTGTTTTTGAATGTTTTCGTAGAGTCGATTTTCGATGTTACAGGAGTCAGCCACAAACAGCATCGAGAAGTCTTCCACTTGTACGTGGTGACAAATCTTAGCCTGGATATTCAAATCGCAATGTTCGCCAATGAAGGGAATACCCGTAATGGTACAATCGGCAAATTTGATGGATTCCATTTCCCCAATTTCCAAGATGTTGTAAAAGCCAATATGATTAAACATCAATTTGAGGCTGGGGTCTTGCATAGCACCACCATAAGTCCGTGGTACAACAATGTTTTTGATCTTATGGCGAAGTGGCAGCAGGGTTTCGAGCAGAATGTGATCCTGATGATTATGGGTAATCAAGACATAATCTATGACATCGGGGAGGTCCATATCTGAAAAGCGCTCTACATCATGTTGATAACCATAATAACTCACAACGGGGTCTAAGAGAATATTCAAATCCTTGGTCTCTACCAAAATACAGGCATGACCAAAATAGCGCATCCGAACTTGGTCGCCATCATACTTTTGATAAGTAGTGGGCACTTCATTGGTAAAGAAGGTTTCAAATAATGCTTCCTGATCGGGCTTCACCTCAAAAATCTCTTTGATGCCAGCATAAGACCCAGGGGTTCTCTTCATGCGACTAATCTGATCAATTCCCTCAAAAGAGAAAGGAACATTAAAATGTAAGACCTGCTCTTCTTCCAGACGAGGTGTACTCAATACAAAGGGCCGCTCGTCATTATCGGCAATCCACATAGCGATGGTCTGCGAGTTGGGATTGTAGTATTTGCTTTTGTAGAGCAATGGCTCGAAAAAGCGAAAGGAGGGTTGATTGTTCAAATCATAAACCAACTCCACATAGCCTTTTAGAATCTCAGGTACTTCAGCATATAAGGATTCCAGGGAAAAGCCTTGTGCTTTTTCCAGCAAAAGCTGATTGAGTTCTTTGATAGCTTCAGCCAATTCGAGCAAAGGTTCTTGACTTTCCTTTGTCCTTGCTCTCAGGGCTTTGACTTCTTCCGAGCGGTCCCGATCAAAATCCATAAAAGGTCCTCCCAACATTTTGGGGTTTTTAACGGCCTCACTGTGAATTTGGGGGGCCATGATATAAGAGTCGATAATTTCCAAATGGCGTTTGGCGATATTCATGGCTGCTGTAGCCGGAGAAATCAAATGACTCCAAGCATACCACTGATCGAATAGGGGTTCAATGACTACATTCGGTTTTAGATAAACCTTTTCATTTTTGTCCAGCATTGCTATATTGATTTATTGATTGAATATGATTGGGGTTGACCTCAAACATAATGGAGCGTTTAAGAATCTCGATCTCTATCACCAGCATTTGCTTATTGGCTTGTCGGAGGTAAATGCCCTCCAAACCAGCAAATGGGCCCTGGATCAGCTTAACGCGTTCGCCCGCTTGTAAATTGATGTTGTCTACCTCACTAGTCCGATGCATAACCTGTCGAATAGAGTTGACGATGCATTCAGAAACTGGAACCGGTTTTTTCCGGATGGATACAAATTTGATCACACCAGGTACGCTGGTGACTTCCCAGAATCGGGTGGGGTCAGTTTCAACAAAAAGATAATTGGGGAATAGAGGAATATCGATAAGCTTTTTTCGATCACTCCATTGTCTGAGTTGCTTGCGCATGGGTAGAAAGACTTCAAAGCCCTTTCCTTTCAGATAGGATTCTATCTTTTTTTCATGCCTAGATAAGGTATAGATAACATACCAGTTTCTCATAGCAGTATGTAATTTAAAATTGAGTGGAAAGCATAGGAATACCACTCTTAGGGGCGAACCCTAAGACACGTAAATAAAATGTTGTATTAAGTTTTACTTAATCGTGCAAGAAGGAATAGTGATGAGGCTTGGACACGGCTTCGCCTGTCCAAGTCCCAATAAATGAACTTAGCGTAACAGGAGTTTAGTCTTTCGTAGGAGTTTCGAAAGAAATCAGCTTCAATAAAATGAAAGTAGGGTAAGAAAATCGCTACACCCTGAATTTTATAAAAATCTTTTGAGTCCGGTTAGATACACCAATTGATGAAGAGCTTACTGCTAACTACTTGAATTTGCGAGATGATAATTAAATAAGGCTTGATTATAAGCCGAAGTAGGTAGTGTTGTGTTGGGCTAAATAGACTAAATAAAATAACAGCTTATTCCGTCACCAATGAACGGTGTATGACAGGCAATATATGATTGTTTTTTTACTTACACAAGTGTTTTAACAATTGTTTGCAAGTTAAATAGCAGTATCTAGACGAGGATCAAATAATGCACCTGATCTATGGACTGAAAATAAGGTTCAGTAGCTTTTGTGGAGCACTACAGCATCTTTATTAAGCAGAATAATGTTTCCGTATCTGCTTTGCAATATCTGCCAGGGCTTCTGAGGATAATTGCAATTTAGGATTGGCAAAATTCAGATCGTGTACTGAATTCATAGGGATGAGATGAACATGTGCATGAGGAACTTCCAGGCCGACGACTGATACGCCTATTCGCATACAGGGAATGACGGCTTCAATCGCCCTAGCTACTTTTTTAGAAAAGACCATCAACTCTGCCAGGAGTTCATCATCGAGATCGTAGAAATAGTCAATTTCTTGTTTGGGGATCACCAGGGTATGCCCTCGCTTTAAGGGAAAGATATCCAAAAAGGCGAGGAATTGATCGGTCTCTGCAATTTTATGGCAGGGAATTTCTCCATTGATGATCTTCGTAAAAATACTAGCCATAATATTTTACTGAATTGTAATATCTATTACTTCAAATTCTAGATTGCCACGCGGGGTTTCGACAGTAGCGATCTCTCCTACTTTTTTACCTAGGAGGCCCTTACCTACTGGAGAGCTAACACTGATTTTTTTACTCTTAATATCTGCCTCTGATTCTGCAACCAGCGTATAGGTAATTTCTTTTCCGTTTTTCACATTTTTGATTCTTACTGTCGAAAGGACGGTCACCTTGGAAGTATCGAGTTGGCTGGCATCCAAAATGCGGGCATTGGCCATGGTTTTTTCCAACTCATTAATCTTTAATTCCAATAAGCCCTGCGCTTCTTTAGCGGCATCGTATTCTGCATTCTCTGATAAATCGCCTTTTTCTCGGGCCTCTGCAATCGCACTAGCCACCTTCCTACGCTCTGTCGTTTTCAACTCATCCAGTTCTGCCATCAGCTTGTCATAGCCTTCTTGGGTTAAATAGGTGTACTTTGACATAAAAACTATTTTTAAGACGCTCGTCCTGCATCTTTATTTATTAAAACCGGCCTGTTCAAGTCTCATCATTCCTCCGTCAGCCCCTTTCTAGGAGTAGAATTAGGCCTTCGAAAAGCCTCCGCCCTTAAATTTGAGCGGCCAATAATAACGATTGATGATCCGATTAAGTTTCGCTATACAGGCGCGAATATTCTAAAAGTCAAGAACGTTTCTGCCAAAATTGGCAAAAACGTCCTGTCCATAATCTCATATAAAGGTACAAAAATTCGTGAAATCTTTGATAGGCCCTCGATCAAAATTGTGTGTGAGGAAAAAGCACTAAAAAACTAATCCTCATCTGGTACTTTCCCAAACCATTTCAGCACACGCTCGCCAAGCCCAGGCACAGCGATATGAATGAGGTATACCCCACTTCCCACTGATTTTCCCGCATGATTTTTTAAATCCCAATTCAATGCTGGATAAATCTGGCTCTCTAAGACTCCAGGATTGGCTTCTCCGCTATTATTGACAGGCTGCTCATTGCGTTTAAACTCGCGGACAAACTGTCCAGCTAAATTGTAAATCCTCACGGTACACTGTCCTGGTAGATTAGTAATCTTTACAAAGGCCCCCTCCTCCTGAAAACGCTCATAAAATGAATCGCCATAATAGGGATTGGGGACGACTCGAATGGATTCCAAAGCCTGTGCGATGGCAGGTGCGCTACTAATGGGCGTAGCTACTTCCTCACCAATAGTGAATTGATACCTTGGCAACTCGTCGTCAGGACCTCGTTCAAAAGCACTTTGGACACGGAGCTTGATCAAAACGTCGTTTGGAATCAGCCCCTGGCTGTAAGGAAGGTATTGACTATTAGCTCTTGGCAGCAGCGTACCCACCCAGGTTACATTAGCCAGTACTTCCTGACGCTGTGGTAAAACAGCCATATCTTCTCGAATACTTTCGCAGCCATCATAGGCTTGGTTCATTACATAAATAAATTGCTGCCCTCCGCCTATGGCGCGATAAATGTCGCTATCGTCATCCGTCAGGTAGAGCTGGGCAGAGGGATTCCACATCATATCGTTTCCTAGCTGCTTTCCAGCGATAGCCGCTTGATCGTAGGATTCGGGAAAGAGCTGGCCATTATAGGTGGAGTTTTCTCCAAAAAAGATATTGAGGCGCTGCCCGGTTTCTATATCAATGGCATAGCCAGGAAACCAAGCCATGCCTATTCCATCGCCATCAGGATCGGGAAGACCGTCGCCATTTGCATCCAGCTTTCCTACAGAAGGCGATGCTCTAAGGGCAAATTCTCTTGCATCGCCCTCTGTATCGTAATTTCCAGTGGTGGTATAATAAGCAGAGGCAGTCTCTACGACAATACAACGGCTCCAAAGATCGGTGTTGGCACTTAATACAATATCAATGTTATTAAGCTTTCCCAAGCTGCTATTTTGTCGAATGAAATTTCCCCAGTTTCCATTATTCCAGGCGGGGGATACATTCGCATCACTAAAATTAGTTCGATAATCACATAGGTAATAAGGGATAAAAAAGCCATTGGTAATTTGCTGAAAGGCATTATTGGGATCGAGCAGATTGTCAGGTTCCTGTAGGCCATTTTTAAGGTAATCAAAGCCTGGAATTCCCTCTGGAAAGGCTTGTAACCAAGGCGAATTGGGATCATCATAGCTTAAATCAAAGGCAATCATCCCATTATTATCTACTATATTTCCTGGTTCTTGGGCTTGTTGTAGTCGAATACTTATCCCAAACTCCGCCAATACCTGTTCGTTATCCTGCCCCAACAATCGCCGCGAACGAATGGTCTCACCGCTCTCCAAATGTGTCACTTGCCAATTGGCAGAATCCGTCAATAGCGCCTGATTATTGGACGCCTCCATCATTTTTAGCTCATAGGTTCCTTCCTTCAAAGCCAAGGGATTGTAGATGCTTACTTCAAAAGGCCCTGCCCCTTTTTTGTAAGGTATCTGCCCATCAGTCAAATCATTAAACAGCGACTCCCTGACCTCTTCAGCCAGCTCTAGCACAAAGCCATCATTTCCCTTTCCGCTGATCCGCGTGATGGCAATGCTATCGCCATATTGGCTATTGAGCTCTAGATCGGAATTGGGTCGTGGAATGACCGTGTACAATTTTATGTTTCGCTGACCTTCCTGATAAGCAGTAGCTTGGCCTAAGGGAAAACGGGTGTCAAATTGGGTAAAGGACGCATAATCGTTATGGGCATAGGCAATGGCTATGTAGTAATAGCGACGATGGTTGATTAGCCTTTTGTCTTCGCCTTCTGCGAATAAGTCCTCTGTAAAGCGAATGGTATGCTGGATGTCTTCATTAGTCCCCTCGACCATTAACCTTGGACTCCAAATGGCTGGTATCGTAAAAGGATTGAAGTCTGGATTGGGGTTGGGTTCCCAATTATATATGGTACTAATACCATTTTCTAGATCCCCTTGATAAGCCAGCCGAGCGCGTTCGGGATCTTCTAATTCGTCAAAATGGACTTCGGGGTCAGCCAATTGATAAATCTTATAGCCCTCAAAATGATAGAAGCGTTCTTCCAGTGGTAGATCACTTGGTGCGCAAATATCTAATTCCTGATAAGCCTCAAATGCATTATTGGATAGATTCTCATCATTAGTAAGGACGGCAATTGCTTCGCGATCCAATTCTACCCAATCCACATCAGGCGCATCTGGTCCTTCACTAAATTCGACGCAATTGTCAAATATCTTTTTAAGAAAATCATCTGTTCTGAGCAAAGGAGTAATATCTGGGCAGGGATGTGGAACATCGGGAATCCAAGTCATTCCCCTCACAATTTCCTGCGTGTTCCCTGGGTCCATGCGAAAACTGCCAAAGGACTGTATGGTTCGCTTCCCAAATAAAGTGGATGATACATCTTCTGTACACATCGACCAGCCTGTAGGATCATTGGGGGCATCGGAAAAGGCATAGGGGAATTTTCCTGGATTTCCCAAGTTATAACCAAACCCACCATATGTATAAGGCGTACCATCTCGCCAAGAGCCCGTTAAAAGATTGTAGTGTTCAACTGCATTACTAGGGTCTATGATGCCTGAGGGAAAATCAAAACTTCCATTGAGGTAGTAAGTAAAAGAGCTCATTCCCAGTTCATTCCCAAACTCGTCGAGAGGTCCTTGTACTAGATGCTGCCCAAAGAGCGGAATAGTTTCGCAGTAGCCAGAAATATCATTATTAAAACAGGTACAATCTGTCGAAGCACCATCAATTGCGTCTTCATTATAGATGAAGGCAAGATTGCGATCTGGAACACAGCCAATATAATCGTCATCTGGACAACCCAATTGGGGGTCTGTCCAAACTCCAAAATGTAAACTATCCAGGCTTTCTACTCCCCTACTGATTATTCGATATTGATGGAGCGTGGTATTGTTGAGTATATCAAAGGTCTGATAGGCAAAACTCAGGGCTTGTATCTCCATTCTAAGGGCCTCTCCCCTTGTATCCATATGAGGTCCTGCTGCATCATTGAAAATGTGAAAGTTCATCTCATCAGGAATCCTTGATCTGTCGCAGCCTCGAAGTTCTAACCTTGGGTAATCTCCTTGTCGAGGGTCGTATAGCTCGTCTCCATCCCGATCAAAAAAGGGCGCCAAACCTTGTAGGGTATTGGGTAAGGAAAAACCGTGAATGTCTTCAAAAAATGGATTGCCTCTTGCTGGCCAGCCTTTGACAGCTTCGGGAATTAAGTCTGGATTGTAAGTAACTCCATTTTTTTCGGCCTCCTGATAACCATCTATATGCGCTAAGATATCAGCTCCAGTAATTTTAAAGATTTGGTCCCAATTATTACAGTCTTCTATATTAGGCGGATTAATACCATCTGCCAGGGGCCCCGCATAGTATTCTGTAAGTCCAGTAAATGCCCCATAAGTTTGGGCCGCTAATTTCAAATTATCTGCGGGATCAAAACCGCCGATCCACAAGCCACTGGCAAAAATAGCCGTAACGTCTGGATAGCCAGATGCTGGATCAACATTGGGAACGATGTACTGACCAGCCCATTCACTACCAGTCCCATCAGTCCCCACTTCCCCTCCAACCTTTAATCTGGCCCGCACATTATTAATGGCCATATCGGTACTACTAGTTGGAGGAGTGCAATCTGCTCTGAACTGACTTTTTTGTTTGGTTCTTTTGGGTAGAGTCTTGGGATCGTCAATATTAGCCCATACCGCATTGGCCCATAACAAGATGAGAAGAAGGCTGAGCGTCTGTTTTAGTTTTCGTTTCATCGATCAGGTGTACTATTTCTCAGAAATATACAATGATCTATGAAAAAACTTTACCCAAGTAGTGCTAAAAGTCAGCTTCCTAACAGGGTAAAATCAAATGCTTAGCCCAACAGGCGTCCCTCCGCAATTGATTATTCGCTTGCAGAGGGACTTAGATGTTATGGCTACAAACCTGATGGGTCAAATTGTCTGGCAACACCAAACCATTTAATCACACGTTCTCCTAATCCTGGGGCATTGACATGGATCAGATAGACCCCGCTAGCCACAGGTATGCCTTTGTGGTTTTTCAAATTCCATTCGATATCTGGGTTAATTTGTCGGACCAAAACACCAGGATTACTGCCCGATTTATTTTGTCCAGCCTCATTGCGTTTGTATTGTCGGATAAACTTACCGTTCAAACTATAGATCGTCACATCACATTGGGGGGGTAAATTAGTGATCTTGACGGTCGTCGTAAACTGCGAAGTCTCATAGGAAGAATACCCATAATATGGATTTGGCACCACATTGATGGCTGCTAAAGCCTGATCAATCTCCGTTTGAGTACTTAAGGCCCCAGGTGCTTTGTTATCAAAAGCAAAAGCGTAAGTTGGATACCCGTTTTCAACACCCGTACCCTCTGCTACCGCATAGGCATTATCTACCCTGAGCTGTATGAGCGCTTCGTTGGGAATTAAACCTTCATCATAGGAGCGGAGCTCCTGACCAGTAGCCAGCATGGGGATGCTGGTCCAAGTGATCAATTCCAGCGCATTGATCTTATTGAAAGCAGTTCCACTCAGTTTATCGCGAATGAAGGCACATTCATCATAAGGCTGTCTGGTCACATAGATAAAATGTTGACCACCCGCAATAAAATTGTAAATATTGGGCGAGCCCGTATCCAAAATAAGTTGCGAACTGGGATTCCACATCATATCGTTGCCCAGCTGTTTCCCTTTAATAGCTGGTCGATCGTAGTTGTCAGAGAAAAGCTGTCCATCATAGGTTGAGTTTTCGCCAAAGAAAACATTAAGTCGCTCCCCCGTTTCTACATCCACGGCATAGCCAGGGAACCAAGCCATACCTATCTCATCGCCATCTTCATCTGGTAAACCATCTTCATCCATATCCTCCTTACCAACCGAAGGACTCTGACGAAGCGAAAATTGGGTCGCTCCCCCTTCTGCTGTCAGCCCCAATCCAAGGTTTTGATCTGTGTAGAAAGCAGAGGCTGTTTCCACAACTACACAACGACTCCATTTGGATTTATCTGGGGTCAGTACAATATCCACATTATTGAGACTGCTCAAGGGGTTGCGAATTTGTACAATACCAGAATTAGTATTTGTCCAAACGGGGCTAATGTAAGGCTCAGGCTGATTGGTTCGGTAATCACCCAAAGTGTAAGGGACAAAAAAGCCACCATCAATAGTCGACAAAGCTTGATTGGGATCTTGACTATTAGAAGCCTGTCCATCTCCTGTTTTGATGTAATCAAAGGGAAAGGCGGGATTTGGATCAACATCAGCAACGGCAGTGAGCCAGGGGCTTTGTCTGGAATCCTGATAGCTGATTTCGGCCCCAATCGCTCCATTTGATCGCGTGGCCAGATCCCCTGGATTAGCCGTTTGGGCAATGCTTATGGTAAAGCCATATTCGGCTACGATTTGCTCGTTGAGTTGATCAATGGTTTTTTCGGCCGCAATAGTTGCTCCATTTTCTTCCCTGATGACCCAGCGAACTTGATCGTCAAGCTCCTCATTATTCATATTCTCATCGACAAAGGTCAATTCATAGCGACCATTGGTCACAGCCAATGGATTATAAACTTTGATATCCAATGGACCAGCTCCTGGCATATAGGTGATTTCTCCCCCCGTTTCTCCCTCAAACATTTGCTCGCGAACCTCATCACTAACTTTCAAAAATTGTCCACCAGCTCCTATGCCATCCAATCGAGTAATAACGGGTCCATCACCATATTCGGCATTCAGGATTTGATTGGTGATGGGGCGAGGGATAACCGTGTAGGTCTGGATGTTTTTTCTGCCTTCTAGATAGGGCCTAGCCTGTCCGATAGGGGGAAATTCCGCTTGCGAAAATTCCTCGTATTCATTGTAAGCATAGGCGATGACGGTGTAGTAGTACTTTTTATGATTGATCAAGGCTTTATCTGAGCCCAGTGCAAATTGATCTTCTTTAATGGTAAAGGTATGTCGGATACCATCATCTGCCCCTTGTACTTTTGACTCTGGCACCCAAATCGCAGGGGGCGCATTAGGATCAGTGCTTGGATTACTTACTGGATTCCAATTAAACAATTCACTAATTCCATTTCTCAAATCTACCTGATATACTAGACGCGCCTTTTCAGGGTCATCAAACTCACTTCGAGACACATTAGAAGTGGCCAGTTGAAAAACTTTATAGCCCTCAAATAAATAAGACTTTGCTGTTGGGTCAACAGGAGAAGGGGCATTGAGATCAATTTCAGAATAGTCCTCTTGGTAATTATTAGACCGAATATCATTCGTCAGCACCCCAACAATCTCTTTGTCCAATTCCACCCAGCAAGCGTCAGGGGCATCTGGTCCATCTGTGATTTTGAAACAATTGTCAAACAAAGCCTGGGCGACGTCATCGGCATTGAGGAGTCGATCAATATCAGGGCAGGGGTAGTCAAATTCTGGCACCCAAACTACGCCAATGATCAACTCATTTACGGCATTGGGATCAAGTCGGAAAGGGCCAGAAGCCTGAATGGTCCTGGGATCAATCCTTGGAATTCCAGCTGTACACATCGACCAGCCACTGATGTCATCTGGACGATCTGGGAAGACATAATTAACTCGGTCTGTACTACCCAAATTATACCCTGTTCCCCCACTGGTAATCGGCGTCCCATCTATCCAGGAACCAGACAATAAATTGTAAAACTCTTGAGCGGACCCAGGGTCTTCTGTTCCAGGAGGTGGATTAAAGGTGATATTATTGTAATAGATAAAGGAAGACATCCCAATCTCTTCACCAAATTCATCCAATGGCCCTCTAAAATAATCTACCCCCAACATCGGAATCTTATCACAATAGGTGGGAGCTCCTTGACAATCCTGACAACTTGACTCACCATCTAGTGGATCTTGATTGTAGACATAGGCCAAGCTTCGCGAAGGCTCACAGCCGATATAATCATCGAGATGACAGCCCAAGTCTGGATCAACCCACATCGCAAAAAAAGTAGAGTCGATGCTCTCCGTTGCCCTATTGATGAGCTTATAGCGCTGAAAGGTCATGTCATTAATGGCATCATTAGTAGCATAAGCAAAGGCTTGTACCTGTACCTCCATCCCGATGGCATCCCCATTGGTTTGGGAGTGAATACCTCCTGCGTCATTGTAAATCCAGAAATACATCTCATCAGGATAAAGCGGTTCTTCATCACACCCTCTAATCTGAATGATGGGGAAATCGCCATTTTGTGGGGTATATTCCCCATCGCCATCTTCGTCGTGGAAGGGAGCCAAGCCTTGTATGGTATTGGGTAATTCGAATTTGTGTATTTCAAAGAAAAATTCATTTCCCCTGCCAGGCCAGCCCTTTATACTTTGGGGAATATCAGCTGGATCATAAGCAGCACCATTGGTTTTGGCCTCCAAAAAATTATCGAGATGAACATCAATTTCTGATCCCAACACTTTGAAAAACTTATCCCATTTGGCACAAGTATCCGAACTGGTCGCTCCATTGTCAGGGGTCAATGGCCCAGGAAAAAAATCCGATTGTCCTGTACCTGAGCCATAGGTTTGTGCCGCTATTTTTAAACTTTCCCCATCATCAAAACCACCTATCCAAACTGCCCCAGCAAAAATGGAGGACACCTCTGGCTGACCAGATGCAGGATCAACCTTAGGGACAATATAGCGCCCCTGTGCACCACCATCCCACCATACGCCTCCACTATTTTCTAATCTAGCACGTACATTATTGATTTCTTGATCTACTTGCTGTGTTCCTGCGACACAGTCACTCCTATAAGAAGCTTGATTTGCAGGCTTGGGAGGTGGTTTGTTGGGATCAGTGGGGCCAACGTGTGCTTCGGCAACTAGTGCAAAGACGAAGCAAAAAAGAAAGGGCAAAAGTTGGTATTTTTTTTTCATGTTGATCCATTTTTTGGATTAGATAATGAGTAGGTGTGTTTTATTAATTGTAGGCATAGCTCGACCATGACCCGCCAGTGCCTTTTCTGACGGGATAGACAAAAAATGCTAGGCCCTAGCAATGGTCATCACTAGACTATCTAGCACCTGTAAATAGATTGGGTATGTTTACCCTGTGGGCAGTGAGAAGGGCAGTAAGGGGCAGTTGAAAAAGTAAACAGTTTTCCCTGCTTACTGTGGTAAGTTAACGCATTGTACAGCGAATTGCCATCCGCTTTTTCAATTAAAGTCAGTTTTCTAAAAATCGGGCTTTGGATCAAACAGAAAAAGGGTGCTTCCCCTTAGCGAGAAGCACCCTTTATTCGAATGTGCGTTATCGTAAATCTTTATAGCATAATACGCAATGCAAAATTGTGGGTTCCACCCCAAGGATCGGTTGTGCGGTAAGCATAATCGATACCCAGTCGATTGGTACTCTCTTTCTTTAGAGGCACCTCAACTGTTAAACCACCACTAATACCCGTTTCAACAGGTGCTCTTTCACCACCATCTGCCTGAGAACCTACTTCGTACTTATAACCACCACGGATCATAAACATATCGTTGAAAGCATATTCAAGGCCCCCGCCGATTTGGTCCTGAGAGAAGGAGTTAGAAGTAAAGTTGGCCACCAAGGTCAATCTATTCTTTGGATTAATCAGGAAGTCGTAGCTACCACCAATGTTCAACATAGAAGGCAATTCAAACTGCTGAGAACGCTGGAAGTAAGCCAAGGTATAAGGCAGTACCCCTTCTGGATTAGGCAAGTTTTCAGACAGACCCTGACCTGTAAAAGACATAGGTGTACCAACATTGCGAAGAGAAATTCCAAACTTGAAATTATCTTGTGGACCAGTTACATACTGCACCCCTGCGTCAATGGCAAAACCAAAGGCATTCAGGTCAGCAGTAGACTCAGATACGCCACGGAAAGTGATCCCCACAGATACTTTATTTTCAAAAGTATGCGCGTAGGACAGACCAAGATTCAAAAGGCGAGGAGAAAAAGTTGCTCCAGTACCTTCTGGCTGATTGGTTGTCGTTACAGGAATATCTCCTAGGTCAATAGCCATCAGACTCACACCAAAAGCGCCACTCTCCCCAACACGCTGTGCAATACCAAAAGCATTGATATTGATATCTGTTCCTTCCAAGTAGATCGCATTGCTAAACTGGAATTCTGTTTTGGCAATTCTGGACAGTCCCGCAACATTGATCCGCATGGCCTCTACCCCACGGATATTGGCCGTAGTCATTGAGTGCAGACCAGCACTTCTTGCCCAAGGGTTGAGCAACAACTGAGCAGCACCCGCTTCCCCCTGGCGATCAGGGTTCCCCGCATAAGCCCAATCGGCGGTCGTGCAAACCATTGCAAAAACCAATAGATAGTAAATGAACTTATTATTCATAATCTTTTTTTTAAAGTTTGATGGAGGGCTTCCAGATCGGAAATTCGATCTGGAAGCTACTCAAATTATTTTTAGAGACCTGATGGGTCAAACTGTCTTCCGACACCAAACCACTTGATCACCCGCTCTCCTAAGCCAGGTGCATCCACATGGATGAGATAAACACCACTGGCGACTGGAATACCCTTGTTGTTCTCAAGATCCCACTCGATATCTGGACTAAATTGTGTTTCCAAAATACCAGGATTTGAACGAGTATTCTGAGGAATACCTGCTTCATCGCGCTTGTACTGGCGGATGAATTTACCATCCAGTGTAAAAATGGTTACCGTACACTGAGGAGGTAAGTTGGTGATTCTCACGATATTGGTAAACTGAGAAGTCTCATAAGAAGAGTATCCGTAATATGGATTTGGCACTACGTTGATAGCTGCCAAAGCTGCATCAATTTCTGTCTGTGTAGACAGCTCGCTAGTCGCCTTACCTTCAAGAGAAAACTGATAGGTAGGATAACCATTATTGACACCTGTACCTTCAGATACTTCATAAGCATTGTCTACTCTGAGTTTGATGACCACTTCGTGAGGAACCAATCCTTCTGCATAAGATCTCATTTGCTGACCAGTAGCGAGAAGCGGAATAGCTGCCCAAGTCACTTGTTCTAATGCATTTACTTTCTGGAAGGAACTACCCGCCAATTTGTCGTAGATGAATTCACATTCATCATAAGGCTGACGCGTGACATACATGAACTGCTGACCACCAATCAAAGCATTGTAGATGGTTGGCGTACCCGTATTGATCAAACCTTGGCTAGATGGATTCCACATCATATCATTACCAAGCATCTTACCACCTGTAGCAGGGCTGTCACCGCCGATGAAAGGCGTATCGTATTCTGGTTCGGCAAGAATACCGTTATAGGTAGAGTTCTCACCAAAGAAAATGTTCAAGCGCTCACCAGTTTCTACATCTACTGCATATCCTGGGAACCAACCAAAGCCTGGACGAGACTCATTAGTATCCTCATCAGGTAAGCCGTTACCGTCATTATCATCAGCAGTTACAGAAGGTACTTGGCGAGGATCAAACTGTCTGGCTTCCCCTTCAGTAGGTATACCCAAACCACTATTTGGGTCATAGTAGAATGGAGAAGCTGTTTCTACAACAACACAGCGGCTCCATTTTGATTTATCAGGAGTCAATACAACATCGACGTTGTTTAGACGACTCAGCGGGTTACGAACACGTACAATATCATTAGTGGAGTTGATCCAAGCTGGTGTAACATAAGGAGGCTGACCAGCAGTTGAACGGAAGTCGATGATAGAATAAGGAACAAAGAATCCATCACCAATGGTAGACAATTGCTGATCTGGGTCAAGGTTATTATCGATTTCACCTGCTCCCGTCTTCACATAGTTCAATGGAATAGCAGGATTAGGATCAATATCTGGAACAGCGCCAAACCAAGGCGACTGAGA
>JBCBDH010000052.1:0-16818 GCA_038529855.1 Bacteroidota bacterium
TCCTTTTCATAGAAGACTCCATCTGCATCTCTATAAACAGGGGCACAATAGGCATCCTTTTTCCACATATATAGATCATAAGGACAAGTCATGTTGCCCATTGGAGGCGTTGGCATACAAACACCTATTGCAATCTGGATAACATCCAATGTAAAAGGAGCTGGATTATTGATATTAATCACCAGACAATCATAGCTACCTGGCACTTGTACATAGCCGTCTTGATTGGTGGAGGTGGTCCCTGTGATCAAAGCAGAATTGCCAGAAACCGCAAAGCGACTTTGGCCATTCATCAAGTTAATACTGATTGGATTACCGCTACAATCAAAAAAGTTGATTGTCGTAAAGGTTTCCAGGTCACCTATAAAGACATAGGGATTAGTGACGGTTTCACAGAAATGGTAGGTAGCATCCAAATCACCTCCATCTGTACTGGAATAATTAATACGGCCACCATCGACAACGATATTTTCTACATCGCCAATCCCAGCCCCACTGGGTGTTCCAGTAACCGTGATTGGTGTAGTACCACTATTCACCAAATCGGTGGTCACACAAAAACCACCAGGAAGAAATCCTATGGTTGCGTCTTCGTGATCGATGGTATACAAACCAAAACCAGCGGCACAAGCGGCGGGTGTTCCTGGGGTCGCTGTAGTTCCATCCGTATCTTGGATGGCAGGTGTTCCCAAAGGCGTATTTTGGGCAAAGCCACTGATCTGGAATTGCAAAAGCAGGAGTAGGGCAAAGAGTCGAATTGCCCCCTGGCCTAAACCTTTCCAGCAACAGTCAAATAATCGAGGTGTAAAGTTTTCCATGAGATTAGCAATGTTTTGAACGTTCCATTAATGTTTATTCCTTGAGTTGACATAAAACCACAAATAAGCCTTCCCTTCGTCAGGAAGACGGGAAAAGCAGCATTCAGGATTTCTTTCGCTTTAAAATGGAATTGGGAATAGGAGCTTATGAATAAATAGCTTGAATAGTTTTTGTATAAACACAGAAAGGAAGATGAGCGATTAGAGGGATTTTAAGGTTGGTTTTTTACATCTTGCGTAGCTTTCTTAAGTGTTTATTTATCTCTCACACATTGAGGGATTGCTTAAACCCTATCTAAAAGTAGTGATTTTCAGGCTGTTAGGTAGGCTACAGGTGATAAAAGAGGCCTATTGGGTGACTTAAGCTAAAAAATACCCGATAGAGGGTAGTGCATACATTATACTAGGTCTACATCTTAAGCTTTCACAATAAATTTAGGCGGGTCAGCAGGTCGGATTTGTATTTTCGACCAATGGGCAAAATCTGGTCTTCTAACTGAAGCTCATTGTTAGAAATGTCGATATGTTGGATCTGTTGCACTTGGACGACGTAGCTTCGATGGATTTGTACGAATAACTCAGGAGGAAATTTTTGTTTGATTCGCGTCAGCGAAATCTTGATAACGAATTTGCGCTTACTTGTTTGGATGATGCAATAATTGCCTTCGGAATGAATCCAATTGATCTCCATCAAAGCAACTTTTTCTAGTTGGTTATGGCTTTTGATAAAGAAACTATCCCTGAGCAATTGACTATCATTCCATGTCTCTGCACGATGAGATTGACCTGTTTCCTGCTCTCCCATTTCAACAACGCGCTCCAATGCCGCCTGCAGAGTCAGTTGGTCAAATGGCTTGACCAGATAGGCTTGTGGCTTTAAGGAGGCCGCCCTTCTATACAGGTCCAGATCATTAGAAGCAGTGAAAAAGATAAAGGGAATGTGCTTATTACTGAGTACTTTGGCCAGTTGAATCCCATCATAAGGGCCCTCGATATAAAGATCAACCAGTACTACATCCGGATGTTTTGCCTTAATAAGGTCTAGGGCTTCTTCCGAATTATCCACTGTCTTGACCAGCTTATATCCCAATTTATCAATCAACATTTCTACTTCCAATGCGAATGATAAATCATCTTCTATGATAAGTACATTAATCGAGGACATATACCTTCTTTAATGGTCAAAAGTTGCTCTTTTAAGAAGATAGGTACTCACATTTCAACTCACTGTAATGTACAATGATAGTATTTTTTCCACTGCCTTTTGCATCGCAAGGTGACAAACAACGCTCATGCGGTGATAAATACAAAAAAGCCCCGTCGAGTATATCCAATATACCCAACGGGACGATAATCATCATGCATTTGGCAATGGATGCCAAAAAAAATAAATACTAAAATCGATAGGTTGTACTTAACATAAAATTTCTTGGTGTTTTCATAGTCGTTAATTGAGTCATTCCATCTTGTTTAGCACTTTGTTAAGTCAATAATACTTGATAGTATGGTGATTCTTAAACTGAAGAGGAAATAAGGCAAAAGGTATGGTTCTTGAAACCAAGCTTATATCTTGATGATGTTCCCTGATTTGATGAAGCTGCTTGAAGTACCTCTAGCTCAATTTTTTTACAAAACTCAATATGTACTGCACTAGCTTAACATAGCTGATTCCAAAGAAATCAAGCTTGAGCAATACTACATATTTTAACTTGTTCTGTTCTCTACTAGGCAAGGCTGAACACCCATTCTAATAGCACATACGAGCCTCAATGAAGACTTCTAACATCCAAGGTCAAATAGGGAATAGAGATATCTAGCAGATGGGAGGGTGAAAGATATCATTGGAAAACAATCGCCCCTGATTGAGGAAGAGATCCTCATCTATTGCGACAAATGCAATGGAAACGGGCTGAATACCGATTGGAGCATAATCCGTCACGTACTGCTTGAGTTCATAAAACTCAATTGTTGCTGGCACGTGATCGTTTGGCTTATCCTGATTTAGATGACAGATACTCGAACACTCATGACTTGATTGATGTTCGTGCTCATGATCTGTCAGACAAAAGATATGGGTATGATCAACGATATGATGTAGAAGGCCAGCTCCATTCCAGACAATGGGTAAAAGCACCAGGCTCAAGAGCGATATGATGAATAACCTTCTCATCAAGTCCAAAATTAAATATTATCCTTATAACATACAATATTATAAATGAATTTATTTGTTAGATCGATGACCAACACGCTCTATGAGAAATGAATAAGGATATTTTTATTGTTCCCATCAGGAAAGGTCAGTTTAAATTGGCCACTGTCTGAGCTTATTACATGTAATGCTTGTAAAATAGCTGCTTTAGAGGCCGTGACGTCAGCACCACTAGTCGTCTTCCCCTTTTCAGGACTCACTTTTATGACACTATCAGCACTCGTTCCTCCTCGAATCATCGCTGGATTCTTGGGATCAATGGTTTTGGATGGATTATGACCCGCATTGATGTTATTAATTTGAGCCTGCGTGGCGCCATTGGCCTTTCTATCGTTTCTGAGTTTGATTACTTTACTGACTGCCGTTTGTGCTATTGAGTGATAGCGATTAACCGCAGCGTTGATTAATTCTATTTCTTTATCACTGATTTCTCTTTGGCGGTTGGCATCATCAGCCATCTTTTGCTGTTCTGGGGCTCGCTCAGCTTGTTTTTTTGCCATATCCTTGCTGATGTTCGCTTGCTTGGCTTTTTCATTGGCAATTCGAGTGGCTTTTCTTTGCGCCTCCGTTTTTACAGGTTTCTTGCCTTTACCGCCCTTATTCTTTTCGAGCTGAAGCACTGGTTTTTGCTGAATCACTGCTTTCCTGGATGTTTGGCCAGCTGATGTCTTGGCCTTCATCTGTACCGCTTTGGTACCCATGGAATCCGCTTCTTTTTCAAGGCGGTGATCGTCATTAAGGGATTCTCCCTTTAGCTGCACCGTGGGACTGACACGGCCCTGCTTTTGCTGGACGACATGCCAGGCTTCGTGTGGAAGATGTTTTTCCTGTCCGCTTGCCAGGTGAATTTGCGTTCCCTGCGCATAAGCATGGGCATTTAACTGCGCAGGCTTAGAAGAGTTGTAATGGACCTTTACATCATCCATAGCATAACCAGAGAGGTGTTCGATACCCGTCTTTAAATGGTTTGGCAAACCCGTTTTATTGGCTGCTCGCTGGATGGGTGTAGCTTGCCCGCCTAGCTGCTCATTGATCCTCTTTTGGGTTTTGGCCAACTGTTTTACCTGAGCACTATTGGCCATCACGCCTTGCATCTTTTGCAATTGTACAGTCTCTGGGCGTTGGTCGGCTACAGGAAGGGGCCTCTTACTTTCTTGCCCATTGTCTTTGGTAAGTAGCTGTATGTTTTCCTTTTTCGATTGATCAGCACGAGTCTTCATGATTTTTCCTTTAAGTGTCTGTCTATAGTCTATCTGTCCACAAGTATAAGGCCATTTCGCTGTAAAAGCCATACAATGTGGGAAAACAAGGCCCATCAAATTAACCATGTCCTTTCTTCCCACACCTTTTGATGTTCTCTATTTCTAAGGACTAAAAAGCCTTTTCCACTTTTTATCATTATCTTATTGCACATCATCGTTAAACAGCCCCCCATCCATGATTGGACACAGCCTTAACTTCATCGCCCAAGAACTCAATAAGCACATTTGCAATACGCTAAAGATTCACCCTTCCAATCAAAAGGTTCTACTCTCTTCTATCATTGATCCAGATGGCAATATGGCCGTCAAAGAAAGCAATGTATTACTAATCAAACTCATCAATATAGAGCCCGACCCCATCGCCAATGGCTCCCAGCCTACCGTCCACTATCCCAGGGGAAGCGATTTTGTCGAATCCGCTCCACTCTATCTCAATCTCCAATTCCTCCTGGCCGCCTACTTCAAACCAGAACAAATCAAAACAGGTCTGGACATGCTGACTGTGGGCATTGCCTTTTTGCAAGGAAAGTCCCTGTGGAATTCACAAAACACCCCAGAGCTACCTGAAGGACTAGAGCGATTGGTCTTTGAAATGGGCACCCTGGACCTCCATCAGCTCAACCACGTATGGGGAGCTATTGGTGCTAAATATATGCCCTCTGTGATCTATAAAATGAAAATGCTGGTGATCGACGATCACGTATTCCAAGGTTTAATCCCAAGTATCAGTACAATTGCTACATCTGTGGAAAAAAGCGAATCATAAGGATGAAAAGAACATTTAAGCCCCTTTTCCAAGTCCATTTTCAGCATGCCTATTTTAACAAGGGAAATGCAGCCAATGTCTTTCAACTTGGCCCAAATATCCTAAACGGCTCGCCAAATATAGGAATCAGGCAAATAGAGAAAGGCTATATGGTTTACGCTCAGGAATCGCTAGATGCCATGATACTGGGCTTCCCCATCTACTTCCAGGACCCTAATTTTCTCAACTACACTGATCTTGACTTTACTCCCGCTGAGCTATTTTATTTTAGCAGTGATCAAGCGGTAGAGGGTGTACTCTCTTCTTCTCCCAAACTGCCTCTTCGCCCCAGCCGCTTTGCCTACCCGCTGACTGTAGAGGCTCAGAAACAACTGACTAAGCTATCCCTCACGGGCCCCAATCAGCAGCATACCATACTTACCCTGCCCCAAGCTCCCTATGCCCCCACTTATCCAATAGCTATCAATGGCGAACTAAATGGAAAATACCAATTACAAATGACCTTCAAAGAAGGCTCAAAAAATCGTGACTACTTCTTTTTTTACTCAGATCAATTGTACCATCATCCCTCGCAGGCAGTTTTTGAATGGAATGGCCCATCTAATGCAACCAATGACAATATTCCTACGTATACCCTAGCATTTAAAGCGCGATCTACCTATTGGCGTTATATTTTTTTGGGATTGAATGAAAAAGACTGGGAGCAAGTCAACATCAGTTCCATAAAAGTAAATGACCAAATGATTACGTTCCAAAAGGCAAAAACGGTGTACACTTTATCTGATGGAAGACCGTCTTATACGGCATTATCCTCTGCACCTATCCCGCTTCGGGAACGTCCCAAATGGATGATACGTTTGCAATCAAAAAAATGGCCTGAAGGCATTATTCTTCCCTATCCACAAATGAGCAATCTGCCCATTCTGGAAACAAAGGAAGGATCATCCTTATACTACTCAGACATCTATTGTCACCTTTCTTAGGCTAAAATTCACAGAGAAGACTATAATTGATGTGATCGCCTGTCAATACAGACAGCTTGGAGGAATTTCGATGCTGATCGACAGCACCTTAGTGCTATCGCATCGTCATCACTTAATAAGACCTAAAATGATTTAAATATTTACTTCTTATGATGAATGCTAATAATCCGCAAACCCCAGGTGTTTATACAGTAGAAAAAAGTGCCTTTCCCAATTCAGTGGCAGAAGTCCCAACGGCGATTCCAGCCTGGGTTGGCTATACAGAAAAGGCTGTCCTCAATGGTAAGCCATTAAACAAGCCCCTCCTGATCAATTCAATGGCTGAATACCAACAGCATTTTGGAGGGCCTTTCACCAATAAATATCCAATTACTCAGGTCAATACTTCTACTGACCCCGTGACCAAGCAAAAAATCATACCACCCTATGATTTTGAAATCACTGGTAAGTATTACAAAATCAATGAGCCTGGGCCAGGAAATATGTTCTACCTCTACAATTGTCTACAGTTGTTTTATCAAAATGGAGGTGGACCTTGCTATATCATGTCTATCGGCAATTATGAAATCGAAGTCGCCGCTACGCCTCCAGCTACTGGTTTTGTCTCAGAGATCAATGAGCCAGACAAGGATCATTTTCTGACGGGATTGGAAGAACTGCCCAAAATCCAGTTTCCAAAGCCAACCATGATTATGACGCCAGACTCCCTACTGTTGAGCTCTGCAGATTATTTTACGGTTCAGGAACAGGTCTTGATGCAGTGTGGGGAGTTGGAAGACAGAGTGGGAATGATCGATATTTATAATGGCTACAAGGACATGAGCCAAGGCGTTATTTCCAACTTTAGGAATAAAATCGGAAATAACTACCTAAAGTATGGCATCACTTATTACCCCTTCCTCGAAACGACCATCGTAGAGGCCAAAGACATGACCTATGCAAATGTGGATCAGTCTAGTCAATATGCCAAGACACTTGGTGCGAAGCAATTGAGCGAGATTTTTATTGGGGAATCAGCTTTGGGTGCCCTAGCTACGATTACAGAAGATTTGGAAAGTGTAGCCAATTTGGCCGCTACGCCTCCCATGGATTTTAGCGCAGCGGTTCCCCCTAGTTTCCCAGGAGCGACAGCGACGGGGACGGCTTATCCTTCCTGGCGGACTGCATTGAATGCCTTCCCTGGTGGCGATTCTATTCCCCAAATGCTGTCCTGGCAATTGAATGTCGTCTTTACGATGGCCTGGACGCTGTACACTTTGGGAAAAACCAAGACATTGGCTGCACAAAAGGTAAGCATCTCCAATACCCAATTGGTTAAAGCGGTAGCAGGTATGACCAATCCATTGGGCAATGTGATTGGCCAGTTGATCGGTCTTTATGGATACGATACCAACTTCATTTCTACTGGAACCACTCCAACACCACTTGGTGTTTTGACCCTGGCCAATTTGGCCAAAATCGGCGTAACGCCCACCACCAACCCAAAACTCAATAACCCAAGCAATCCATACGGTACAACAACGGAGGAAGGCGAAATGTACAATATGGCAGAAAGTGCCATCAAGCGTACCTTTAGCGTCCTACTAAATGCCATCAATCAAGTATCGACAACCGCTCAAACTCTACTGGATCAATACAATTCCTCTTTAGAAAATAGCAATCCCAACTACAAAACCCTGATGAGTGCTCTGGCACAAAAGGCAGGGACGCTGCCTCCAAGTGCGGCCATGGCTGGCGTTTATACCCTGGTAGATAATACTGAGGGTGTCTGGATCGCTCCAGCTAATCGCAATATCAACTCCGTGACGGCCCCTACGGTTACCATCAACGATGACCAACAAGCTTCGCTCAATGTAGATGCTCTGGCTGGCAAATCCGTCAATGCAATTCGCTCTTTCTACGGCATTGGGCCAGCTATTATCTGGGGCGCTCGCACCCTGGATGGCAATAGCCAGGACTGGCGCTACATCAATGTTCGTCGGACAACGATTGCCATCGAGCAGTCTATTGCCAATGCCGCCCAATCACTGGTTTTCCAACCCAATGATGCCTCTACCTGGAACAATTGCGAAAGCATGATCAATAATTACTTGCACAATCTCTGGTCAGAAGGGGCTTTGCAGGGAAGTAGCCCAGCTGCTGCCTACAATGTTTCAGTTGGATTGGGTAAGACGATGACTGGGCAGGATGTCTTAAATGGCATTATGCGCGTGGAAGTCAAATTGGCCTTGGTTCGTCCAGCAGAATTTATCATCATCACCTACGAACAGGAAATGCCAACTTCGTAAATGGCGATCAATATTTATTCAAAAAAATCAACCACCATTATAACCAATAAGTCCTTTTAATATGGCAAAGAAAACAGGAAAGCAGGAAAATGCTATATGGCCCATGCCGAAGTTTTACTTCAAGGTATCCTGGGGAAGTGCAACGATCAAATTCTCAGAAGTAAGCGGCCTGGACACAGAGACACAAATTATTGAATACCGCCACTGCGATAGTAAGATATTTTATCCCATCAAGATGCCTGGTATTGGAAAGGTAGGGAACGTGACGATGAAGCGTGGCGTCTTTGTGGGGGATACGACTTACTGGGATTGGTACAATCAGATCAAACTCAATACCATTGAAAAGGGTCGTCAGACCGTCGTTATCCAGCTGCTTAATGAAAATGGGAAGCCAACGATGAGCTGGACCCTGAATAATGCCTGGCCCACCAAAATTACCAGTACGGACCTAAAATCTGATGGTAATGAAGCCGCTATTGATACCATAGAGATTGCCTATGAAACCCTAGTGATCAAAAATGCCAATAATCCTTAATTAGATCGCTAAGCATATGGCCAATTCAAACTATCCCCCCGTTGGATTTTACTTTAAGGTAAGTTTTCAAGGGGGGGATATCAATAGCCAAGTTAGTTTTAAAGAAGCCTCTGGCCTGAGTGTGGAGATGACCCCAGAAGACATTAAGGAAGGCGGATTGCTACAATATCAGCATCGCGTCCCTGGTGTACCCAAATATCAAAACCTTGTGCTTAAAAGAGGTTTGGTAAGGGATTCCAGTTTGAGAACCTGGATGGAAAAGGGGATTAAGGAATTTAGTTTTACACCAATTATCGTCACCGTCGCCTTGCTGAATGAAGAAGGACAGCCATTAATGTCCTGGGTCGCTCATAATGTTTGGCCCGTCAAGTGGGAGGTCTCTGGTTTTGATGCCCTGGAAAATGCCTTGGTGCTAGAATCCATCGAACTGGCCTATAGCTACTTTGAAACCAAAACATAATCATGACCGAAAATACAAACCTATGCCTATTGAGATCAGAGAAGTTGTCGTCAAGGCACAATTAGAAAAGACCCGCTCCACACCACAACAAAGTACCGCTGTTTCTGAGGATCAAATCCGCGAATTGAAAGAAGAAATCCTTTCCGAACTATTGGAGAAGATGGAGGAGAAATTGTGGAAAACCCTTGAAAGATAAGCGGTATGGGAGGATTGCAAAAATTAATGATCGTTGCTCATAAGACGGCAGACAGCGACCAGGCCGTCAAGAAGTATTCCGTTTTAATCAACCCAGAATTGATCAAAACGGAGTACCAAATCAGCTATTCCAGCAAACAAGCTCCAGGGACCACTACGCCACAACTCAAATTTAAGCACATCCCCTCAGGCTCTATCAGCTTCACCCTGGTATTCGATGGAACTGGGCTCATCTCCACCGCTTCCGCTGCCCAAAAAAAACAGAGCGTACCAGAACAAATCGAAAACTTTAAGGATACCACTATTGAGTACGAAGGCTCCATTCACCGTCCCTATTTTCTGACTTTGGTCTGGGGAAAAGCCCTATTCAGAGGCGTATTAACCAGTTTATCTATTGACTACAAACTCTTCCAACCTGACGGCACCCCCATTCGAGCAGAAGCCCAGGTCACCTTCCAAACCTCAGATAATGCCAAGGCTGCAGAGGAAAAAGCCAATAAGCAATCGCCTGATGTGACCCATCTCCGCAAAATAAAAGCAGGAGATCGACTTCCCAATATTTGCAAAAACATATACGATGGCACCAATTACTATATCCAAGTAGCCAAGCACAATCAACTCAATCACCTGAGGAGACTCAAACCTGGCACCCAACTGAGTTTTCCTCCACTGAGTAACTAAACCTAAAAAACAAAAATAATGAACTATGGCAACAGCAGACAAATCACTCGTTTCCTTTAAAATTCTAATTAATGGTAGCGCCATCAGCGAGACCTATGATATCTATGAATTAAAAGTCCAGAAATTGGCCAACCGCATTGCCAGCGCCAAGCTAAAAATACTGGATGGATCCGTAGCTGATGAAAGTTTCCCACTGAGCAGCGGAGACGATTTTGTCCCAGGAAATGAAATTGAACTACAAGCTGGCTTTGATTTATCAACAGAAAGTATCTTCAAAGGTATTATCACCTCCCAAAGTATTCAGTACAAAGAACACTCTGGTAGCATGCTCCTCGTCGAATGTCGCGATAAGGCAGTTAAGATGACCATTGGCCAAAATAATGGCGTCTTTACCGATAGTACAGATAGTGATGTGATGCAAACACTGGCCAGCAATCACGGCCTATCTGCTGATGTGAGCTCCACCAGTAATACCTATCCACAAATCATTCAATACTATTCTACAGACTGGGATTTTTTATTGGCTAGAGCAGAAGTGAATGGCATGGTCGTCGTGGCCAGCGATAATCAACTGACTGTTGGTCCTCCAAAAGTAGATGGCTCGCCTGTAGAAACCCTGACCTTTGGCAATAATGTCTTTGAATTTAATACCAAAATGGATGCCCGTACCCAATTATCTGGTGTACAGGCTACCGCCTGGGATTATAAAAATCAGGCCCTAGTTGATGCTACCGCTTCTGACCCTTCTGTACCTGACCAGGGAAATATTTCTGGTTCAACACTTTCTGACGTTGTCAACAGCAATGATTATCAATTGCTGAGCACGGTCAATTTGGATTCAGATTCCCTGAAGTCCTGGGCAGATGGCCAATTGCTAAAATCCAGAATGGCGAAGATTAGAGGAGAAATGAAAGTTGATGGCAACGCCGCCTTCAAGCCCAATGTAGTGGTTCAATTGAAAGGAATGGGCAGCCGTTTTGACGGTACAGCTTATGTATCTGGAGTGGTACATGAGGTGAGTGATGGGAATTGGTGGTCTTATCTGACGATTGGGCTAGACCCAGAATGGTTTGCCAAAACCGTAGCGGTGACAGCAAGACCCGCTTCCGCTTTACTGCCAGGCATACGAGGTTTACAAAACGGAACAGTCAAACAAATTTACGACGATCCAAAAAGCGAAACCCGCATAGAAGTGGAGGTCCCCATTTTCAAAAATTCTGGAGGAAGTACCAGTGTTTGGGCGCGTTGGGCGCAGCCCTATGCAAGCTCGAATGCAGGCCAGTTCTTTATGCCTGAGGTAGGGGATGAAGTCGTACTGGGCTTTTTGAATGAAGACCCTCGCTTTCCCGTGGTGTTGGGAAGTTTGTACAGCAGCCAAAAGGCACCTCCCTATACCCCAGCAGAGGAAAACCCCATCAAAGGCATCGTCACCAAAAATCAATTAAAGATTGAGTTTGATGATGAAAAGAAAGTTTTAACCATCACCACGCCAGGATCTAACCAAATCGTACTCAGTGATGAAGATCAAGGAATTACGATTGAGGATCAAAATGATAATAAAATCACGATGAATAGTGGGGGAATTGCACTCAGCAGCGCTAGTGATATTCAATTGACAGCAGAGGGTTCAGTGACGATTAGCGGAACGGCTGGAGTGACGGTTTCTTCAGAAGCGGAAACGACGGTTTCTTCAGAAGCCAGTTTGAGTATGTCAGGATTGGAAGTGAGTATCTCTGGGGAGACTTCGCTATCAGCATCTGGGGGAGCGGAAGCGAGCATTTCTGCGGGTGGAGAGCTTGCGCTGACGGGCGCGATGATTATGCTCAATTAATCATAAACGATATACACCTTTTACCTTGGGGCAATCTCCCAAGGAACTATTTAGATAAACTTAAAATACATCATATGCCTCCTGCTGCTACGCTACTAAGTATGCACGTTTGCCCAATGGTAACGGTGCTTGTTCCCCATGTTGGTGGTCCAGTATCTGGGCCAGGAGCCCCCACGGTTTTAATTGGTGGTTTACCTGCCGCTCGCGTCTCTGATATGCTGGTTTGTGTAGGACCACCAGATACCATTGTTCAGGGTTCAGCAACAGTGATGATCGAAGGTTTACCAGCGGCTTATATGGGCAGTATGACTGCTCATGGGGGATCAATTGTAATGGGTGTACCAAATGTCATTGTCGGTGTCTAAGGAAGATCAAAATATCACGGGAATTGGCTGGGCTTTCCCCCCTGCTTTTGACCTAAACAGCAAACAGGTCAATACGGTGACGGGAGAAAAAGAGGTGATCCAAAGTCTGCAAATTCTATTTGGAACCAACCCAGGAGAGCGCATCTTGGAGCAAAGCTTTGGTTGTAATATCCATGCTGCTTTGTTCCAAAACATTAGCCTCTCCGAAAAAACGCTTTTGGAGAATAGCATTCAGCGAGCGATAGCGAGCTACGAAGCCAGGATTACGGTCAATGCCATTGATGTGGACATTAGTCAGGCAACGGATGGAATCATCCATATTCAAATTGATTTTACCATTCGCACTATTAATAGCAGACATAATATTGTTTATCCATTTTACATTGGGGAAGGGACTTTGATGCCCAAGCTTTTTTAGGAGGGGAAAGTAAACGGTTTTAATAATCATGAAAAACGAGTTTTTCTCTACTGGCACCCTGCAAGAGGACAGAGCGCTAAATGCCCTGCTGCCCTCTTATGTGGATGTGGAGGAAAAAACAATTAATGATTACCTGGTTTTTGTTCGAGAATATGCGCAGTTGGTCCAATACTGGAATGCGCAAAATGATCCACAGGGTAATTGGCAAGCCTTTTTCAAAGAAGACCTCAGTATCTTGTTGGCCTACATTGGGCATATGGATACTTCATCCTATCCCAAACAACACCATCAGCTATCCACCGCTTTTCAGGACACGCCCCTTGAATATAAAAAAGAAGACAACCTCGTCCAGCTCTTAGAACTCAACCTCAACCTGACCCAACTGATTAAAGGTTGGTATCAACAACTGACGCAGCAAGCTTTGGTAGATGGAGATAATAGCCGTATTGAGACAGCCATCACAGAATTATTGAGTGCCAATGTGTGGAAGGGCGCTTTAGAGATTGCGCTGTGCTACAAAAATATGTGGATTTACTTCCAGCAGAATCCCAATATCATCGCAGAGCAAGATTTGTCTGGGCCCATCCATTTTGCCCAGCAATTTTTTGAGGAAATCCTTCCCAATCCCTTGCTATCCAATGGCGATTCCGCCACCGTAGATGCTAATCCAAAGCCCATAAATTTATACAGTCACGAAGATTTTTTTAACTACCTCGAACAGCTTTATCAAAGCCTGTATGGGACTATTGTACTGACACAGCAGTCCATCCCTGACTATTTACAACAGTCCTTGGAGCAGTCCAATCATGCGCCCCATATCAGTTTGCTCCTGGCCTTTTGGGAAATGCTAGGCGAGACCAAACAGTTGATCAATCAATTTACTGCCAATCACCTCAATTTTTATTACCTCGATGTATTACAACAGCAGTACGCGACTTCTGTCCCCGATCAAGTGCTCTTGTATTTTACGCTCCCGCCCACTGGAAAAGCTGCTTTTCTCCCCGCAGGGACTTCCTTTCTAGCGGGTAATAGTCCAGATGGAAAAGCCTTGCTTTACGATTTGGATAAGGACCTGGCCATCAATCAAAGCCAAGTCGTTCTATTCAAAACCCTATACAATGGAACAGCCAATACCCCTGCTGCCACCGCTACTGATGGATTAATTTATGCTGCACCAGTGGCTAATTCTGGTGATGGACAGGGAGGGAAGTTTTTGCAAACGCCTGCCTCCTGGCCCACCTTAGGTCTAGATTTAAAAAACAACCTCTCGCCCAATCTCGCCCAATTGGGCTTCGCTATCGCTCATCCCATCCTCTATTTATCAGAGGGTAGTAGGCAGGTGACCGTAGTCTTGAAACTCAGTGCAGATTCTATTGATTTACTCAAACAAGAGATCGTAAAGATTGGAATCAATGAAGAGGATTATTGGGAGGGCCTTGAATTATTGATCAATCAAAGTTTTACGGTTGAATATACGGGACCCAAAGGCTGGCAAAGCCCAAAACAGGTTGACACCTGGCTAATGCCACTCTCCAAGGAAGCCAATACCGAAAAACCACCCGCAAATGATAAGACCAAAAGCAAAAAGAAAAAGACCGCAATAGGTATTGTCTTCTTTCTAAACATCAGTGCAGCCCAACCAGCAGTAAGCGCCTATAATGCCAAAGCCCACGGCCCAGGATACACCACGGCTAATCCTTTGCTCAGATTGGAGATGGTACAGCAAGTCACCCTCAAAAAAAGTGATCTAAGTAAAAAGATAAGCGCCAAGAACACTTGGAATAAAAAGGCGATTACACTCAATCCCTATCCGCTTTTGTCTCAATTACAAATCGAAGAAATTCCAATTTATGTGGAAGTAGAGGGGGTACAAAATTTTACTGTACAAAATGATTTCTCTGTTCTCAATCCCAAAAAACCCTATGCCCCTTTTGGGGTCAGCCCATTGGTCAATAATCATTTTTATTTGGGGAATAATGAAATCTTTTGCAAAAAACTAAGCTTTCTGGGACTCAAAATCCAGTGGTTTGATCTGCCGCAAATGGCCAATGGCTTTTGTGATTATTATTACGACTACAATCTGTTTCAGCCAGAAAAGCCCTTTTATAATTCTGTCTTCAAATGGCAGTTGGATTTATTGGCTGCAGATGGTAAAGATCAGTCCACCAATTGGAAAACCCTCGACTTTTCTTCCCAACTCCCAAAGAGTCCTCCTGCACATCTTCCGCCCAGCAATCCTTCCCAGCCTGGGGAGGGGCTGCAAGTCTACGAAGACCTAAGCGAACCTGGTACAGCAACTCCTATCCATCCAGAGGCCATTACTCCTGAAATGGCAAAGCAGATATTAGGACTGCTTGGTAAGTACTATGGGGCGCAATGGGCAAAAAATAGTGTGGGTCTTGATAAAGAAGCGCCAGGAGGTCAGGGGGATTCCTCCAAGCCAACTGATCCAAACAATAAGTCCAAACAAGCAGAAAACCCAGGCCCCAATACCCTACAAAGCGTTTTGCAGGATATTGGACAATACTATGGCAAAAACTGGGTGGAAAACAATACCCCAAAAGATACACAAGAGACACCCAAAAAGCCACCAGCGGCCCTTACGCCAGGATTGATCAAAGGCGTATTGGACAAGGCCAGTCAATACTATGGCAAAAACTGGGTAGAAAATAATCCGTCCATTCCCGCTGGTCTTAAACTGCCCCTATTCATTTATAAGGCTTCAGAATTTGAAGGCAAACCAGTTATCGCAGACATCCAATTTAAAAAATCACTGGATAAAATTAATGCCTATGCTAAAAAGAATAAGGTGAAAATAAACGTGACGAGTTCTTTTCGAACAAGCACTCATGTAGAAGGCGCCATCGTCACCCCAGCCAAAATGTCTAACCACCTTGTCGGTCATGCCATTGATATGAACTTGCGATTTAATGACACGGACTGGGCTAATTCAAAATACCTAAACACTTCCAATAAAGCCAATTGGGCACCATCAGTTAAGGGCTTTATAGAAGACATCGAAAAGGATGGAAGTCTTCGATGGGGAGGCGATTTTAGCACAGAAGACCCCGTACATATAGACGATGGCTTAAACATCAATAATCCAGACCTTTGGAAAAAACGATACAAATCGACACAAGCCGCTTGGAAGGCCAGTCCTCATGGTGGAGCAAGTGAAGATAGCACCCCATCCAAGCCCAATAAGGGAGGAGAAGCAGGCGCCTCTCCAAAAGGAAGTAAACAAAGTATCGCTCAACAACTGGCCCAAGCCATCATGCAACTTATCCAGGTCAAACCCGCAGCTAATGAGCCAAAGGCCAATCCTCCCACTACCTCCCAAAATGCCCCTGCAGAACAAAACCCAACCACCCCAGGGCCTAAACCAGAGGAAGATAAGCCTCTACCTCCAGCCACTTCCCAAGCTAAAATACCCCTTGGCTCTAAGGGAAATGATACAAAGACAGCCTCAACAAAAAGGACAGAGAATAATATATTTGAATGGGACACAATCGACCCAGCGCCCACCAATGAAGTAGATACCAAGCAGCAAGAACTGGCTACCCTGGCTCAACAGAAAACACTAATTGAAGGCATTGATGATTTCTTGAAGAAGGCAGAATCTCATCTTCTGGATAAGGACAAGCTAAACGAGCTGGCTGGTCAAATAGGGAAGCTGCACAAGGAAAGGGAAAACCTACATACAGATGGAAATCCAGCAGGAGGGCTTTTGCTGCCAGGGCTAAATTTCTTTTTTGGAAACTCAGATCAAGCCAAAAAGGATGGGGGCAGTAAAGACGATAAAGAGGAGGAAAAGGATGGAGATAAGGATACTTCCAAAGGAGATAACGGGACAGATCAAAATGCGGGTGGTTCTGGTGGTTCTGGTGGTTCTGGTGGTTCTGGTGGTTCTGGTGGTTCTGGTGGTTCTGGCGGTTCTGGTGGTTCTGGTGGTTCTGGTGGTTCTGGTGGTTCTGGTGGTTCTGGCAGTTCTGGAGGTTCTGGGGGTT
>JBCBDH010000053.1:0-16602 GCA_038529855.1 Bacteroidota bacterium
ATCTATTTAAGCATTTGGAGCACTTTCTCTACCTTAAATAGATAACTCATCAATAAATCCAACTGCGTCCCTGAATAAGGCTTTTGGGGAAATAGCTCCTCAAAAAAAGCGACCTTTTCAGGTAAGGGGCGACCCAATTTCTGATAATTCAGTAATAAATCATAGAACTCCATCAAATCAGTGCGTTGATTGTAAAGAGGAGACTGCAAGAAGAGTCGAAACTCCCGCTGTTCTTTCCTAGAAAGCGTATCAAAGACGCGAATCAGCTTACTTTTTTTCATATTCTCGCTTCAAATCAACCAAATTTGTTCTAGTTTATTTTTATAAGTTGCTCAAAATAAGCAGATTATTTTATAATTATTCATTTTCTATTCTAGGAATTAAGGATTTTGTTCTTGCCAATTTACGACCTAGCTCAGACCTTTGCCCTATAGAGATTAGACAAAGTCAAAACCTACTGGATATGAAAAGCTCAACAAATTATAAACCTATGAAACCTATATTATTCAAATACCTATTACTGCTTGGTCTGTGGGTATTCCTGCAATCACCAGAACTATTCAGCCAATGTAGTCAGGATACCATCGCTCCTGTTTGTATTCCTCCCACTGCCAAGCAAATTACTTGCAAAATCGCAATCGAAGAAGGAATAGATTGGAGTGATACCTTAGTTTTACAAGAACGCTTTGGAGAGGCGATGGCTATAGATAGCTGTGTGGCTTGGACCAAAGAAGAGTTTATCGCTAAGGCAATAGACCCTACCTGCGGCACAGGTACCGTCACTCGCTATTTTAGGGCTTACGATGAAAATGGAAATGTGTCACCCACTCGTAGCCAGCTCATTACCATCCAGCCTTCACCTGACTTTACGATTAACCTACCTGCAGATTACAATTACACCGATTCTATTTACGAAGAAGCAAACGCAACAGGGGTCGGCTGTGAAGGTCTGCAGGTCTTTTATCGCCCAGTTGAAGATGTTGCCTATGACTTGGATTGCGATGGAGCGACTGATGAAATCCATAGAATCTGGTATATCCACAATCGCTGCCACGAAGGCTATCAATTAAGTACACTACCTCGATTGGATACTGATGGAGATTCCATCACAGGAGATGCCTATACCGTTCAATCAGATGGGATACAAGTTTATTTATTGGAAAATGGAGTTCCCGTGAGTACTCTTGGCTCGAGTACCACTTGGTACGAATACATCCAGGTTTTACGGCTCAACGAGGCGGATACCTTAAGCGCCAATAACATTGAAGGACGGGTCTTTATTGACAGCGATCAAGACTGCATAGATGGAGCAGCAGAAGTAGGTCTGGCTGATTGGATCGTAGAAATAGAAGGGGAAATTACTGGCCAAATCTACCAAACCACTACCAACCCTTCTGGCCAGTACGATCTAGAAATTTGTCGTGGGGATACTGCTTTTACCGTACGCTTATATGTACCCTTTGATTATGGGGGAAATTGTTCCAGCAGCTATTCTTTTCATGTAGCCCCAGGCACCTCTAATATACAGGTAGATTTCCCAGTCGCTCTAGAGGCCAACTGTCCCTTGCTGTATGTAGACATTACTACGCCATTTTTACGGCGTTGTTTTACCAATCAATATCGCGTCCATTATTGCAACTACAGTGCGCAATCTGTCCCTAATGCCTTTATTGATATCCGCCTTGATGAATTTATGAACTACCAAGATGCCAGTATCCCTGGGCTTTTGATACAAGACAGTATTTGGCGTTTTGAATTAGATACTTTGGCGCCAGGCATGTGTGGCTCTTTTGATATTTCCTTTAACTTAAGCTGTGATGCTGTTTGGGGACAAAGCCATTGTACAGAAGCACACATCTATCCAGATAGCCTTTGTGGGCCAAGTGATCCCAATTGGTCTGGTGCTAGCTTAGAGGTAGACGGCTACTGCGAGGGGGACAGTGTTTATCTAAATATTATTAATGTAGGAGCAGATATGCTGATGGAAAGTCAATATATCGTCGTAGAAGATGTACTCATGTTCCAAACGGATAGCATTCAGTTGAGTGCTGGAGAGAGTCACCCCATTAGCCTACCTGCAAATGGAGCAACCTGGCACCTTTCTGTGGATCAGGTAGTGGGTCATCCTGGAATGAGTATGCCTTCAATTAGCATGGAGGGATGCGGTGGTTTGAATTTCCCTGGCCTAGTAATGGCTCATGCACAAGATGATGCCAATACTTTTATCTCCATAGACTGCCAGCAGAATATTGGTTCTTTTGATCCTAATGATAAACAGGCATTCCCCAGTGGATTGGGAGATGAACATATCATTTTAGCCAATACAGATATAGAATATATAATTCGTTTTCAAAATACAGGTACAGATACTGCTTTTAATGTCTCCATTATAGATACACTGTCTCCTTTTGTTGATGTGGAAAGTATTCGCCCAGGGGCATCCAGCCATCCCTATGGTTTTGAAAAGTTAGCTAATCAGGTCATCCGCTTCAATTTTAATCATATCCTATTACCAGATAGCAATACGAATGAAGCGGCCTCGCATGGTTTTGTCAAATTCCGTGTCGCTCAACAGCTCGATAACCCATTGGGTACCGTTATCTACAACGATGCCGCTATTTATTTTGATTTTAATGAGCCCATTATCACCAATACTACCTTTCTGACGATAGGTCGATACCGTCTACCTCAAAAAATATTGAGTACAAAAGATTTGGATACTGGTTCCATACAAATTAGTCCCAATCCATTTCAATCGAGTACCTTGATAAAATGGGATGGTTCTTATCTCGATCAGGCAGTCATCCAAATTTATCAGCCCAATGGACAACTCATTTCACAAGAATCTTTTAGTGGGCAGCAGTATATTTTCCAAAGAGGTGACTTAGCTAAGGGACTTTACTTTTTCCAAATTCAAAGCGATCTACAAATTATTGGAAATGGGAAATTAATGGTTCACTAATTATTTAATCCAGCCTAATCCTATCGACATCAGCTAAGCGATTTCTCGCTTTCCGACAAACAAGCGGTTTTCATCGACGAATGAAGACCGCTTATTTTTTTTTCTCCTGTCCTTAAAGAAAAGTCGATAAATGGCTGTAACATTTTTAATGGCCCTTCGTCTTGCCAGCAGTGCTTTCTATTTATCGCTTTCTTCATTTTCATCGAATAAATATTAAGCGCTTCGTCGAAAAGAAAGGAAGACTGATCGGATAAGCCGCTACATTTAAGCATCCATTTTACCTCAAAATAAAAACAGCAAAAAACCAAAATACTTTATTATGAAAAAATTATCGACGCTCGTTTTGCTTTGTTGTTGTATGATTTCTTCGATGTATGCACAGTCGGAACCCAGCATTGTAGGGACCGTCGTAGATGCAAAAGAAGAACCCCTCTCCTATGCCAATGTCATTCTACACCTCGCCTCTGATAGCAGTATCGTCAAGCTGGAATTGACGGATGACGAGGGGCGCTATCGCTTTAGCCAAGTCCCCAAATCTGCTTATTTCGTCCGAGTTTCCTATGTGGGCTTGCCTGAATTTTCTACCTCTACATTTGAATGGACGGCCTTTCGCGATTATGAAGTCGCCACTGTTTTTCTTGAACCAGCGAGCAATGAATTGAGTGAAGTAACCGTCGTAGCCAAACGACCAATTTTGGAAGCTAAGCCCGACAAATTGGTTTTTAATGTCGAAGGCAGCATTAATGCCAGTGGTAGCGATGCCCTGGAATTACTCAGAAAAGCCCCAGGTGTAGTCGTCGATAATAATGACAATGTGTCCCTTATGGGAAAAAGCAGTGTCCGAATTTACATAGATGGCAAACCATCAGTTCTAAGTGCAAGCGATCTGGCCGCTTATCTCAAAACGATTCCCTCTGATCAGATTGATAATATCGAAATCATCACCAATCCTTCCGCTAAATACGAAGCAGAAGGAAGCGCGGGTATTATTAATATCAAGCTCAAAAAAGATAAGCGCTTTGGCTCCAATGCCAATGTCAACCTGGGTTATTCTGTTGGTCGCCGTCAGCAGTACAATGGCTCAGTGAGTAGTAATTATCGCAATAAGCGCATTAATTTATTTGGTAACTACAGCTACTACACTGGAGAAAGTGAAAACTATTTCAATCTTTATCGCGAACAAGTGGGTTTGGTTTTTGACCAACAGAGTTTGTCCTATGGCGGTTGGGATAGCCACAATTTAAAAGCAGGGGCGGACTTCTCTATTGACGATCGACAAACCCTTGGCGTCATTGTGGATGCTAATGTATCAGATAATGATTGGTTTTCCGATAGCGATACCAAGATTGGGATGGTGGGACAAAACAGTATTGATAGTTTATTGATTGCGGCGAGCGAGAGCGTGAGCGAGCGGAGTAATGTCAATTTCAATCTCAATTATCGCTTTGATAATCAAAAAGGTAAAACCTGGAATATTGATGCCGACTATGGTCGCTTTAGAAAAGACGCCACTGACTTCCAACCCAACACCTATCTCGACGCCACAGGAACGGAAGTACTCAACCAAAGAGACTATCGTTTTAAAACGCCAACAGATATTGACATCCTGACTTTCAAAGTCGACCATGAGCGCCCTTTCGCCAAAGGCCAATTATCAACAGGCGCCAAATTTTCTTATGTCAATACGGATAATACCTTTGATTTTTATGAAGTGCTCAATAATGATGATCGTCTAGATCCACGCAGAAGTAATAACTTTACCTATCTGGAAAATGTCAATGCAGTTTATGCCAATTATTCTCGCCAATTGAAAAAATGGGGTTTTCAAGGGGGGCTTCGTTTGGAGCAAACCAATTCAGATGGCGAGCTGACCAGTCAGGTACAGATAGACAATGATCGAGTAAATCTCAATTACCTGGACCTCTTTCCATCCGCTGGTATTACTTATCAATTGAATCCCAAAAACAGTTTTCAGTTGACTTACAGCCGCCGCATCAATCGCCCTTCCTATCAAGACCTCAATCCATTTGAAAGCAAATTGGATGAGTTGACTTTTGAAAAAGGAAATCCATTTTTACAACCAGAATATACCCATAAAGTACAACTGACCCATACTTTTAATTATTCCATTAATACCAGTTTGGAATTTAGCCATACCCGCGATTTGATTACTCGCATTACAGATACGGCAAGTGTAACGGAGACTTTTATCACTTGGCTCAATTTGGCCGATCAATACGATTTAAGTCTCAACGTCAGTGGTGCTATTCCAATTAAACCTTGGTGGAGTACTTATACTAATATCACTGGATTTCGCCGCCATAATAAAGCCAATTATGGAGAGGGTAAAGTCGTTGATATCAAAGCCTATTCCGTCAACCTCTACCATCAGCAAACCTTTCAGTTGCCTTGGGAGCTTGGCCTTGAATTATCAGGTTGGTATTCTTCTCCTACCATTTGGGGCGGAACTTTTGAAACTGGACATCAATACAGCATCGATGCGGGATTACAGAAGAAGCTGATGGATGGTCGAGCGACTTTACGAATCTCAGTGAGTGATATTTTCAAGACGACCGACTGGGAAGGTGTCAGTCGATTTGGTGCTTTATTTTTGGATACCAATGGTGGATGGGATAGCCGACGTTTTAGGGTCAACTTCTCTTATATGTTTGGTAACAACCAAGTCAAGAGCAGACGCCGCAAGACTGGTCTTCAGGAAGAGAGCCAAAGAATTAAGTCAGATAATGGCTAAACAATAGCATTTCAAAATGGTGAATGATGGGATGGGAAGCAATCAAGATGCGAGTCCTCTGTCCGTGCGCTTTCCCCCATTTTTTATCCGCTTTTAGTACCGACCAGTATATTTCTGTAGAAATCTGTAGATTGCATGTATGAAGCACTGGTTATTTCTTTTTCTGTTATTAATGCTTAGTCCTTTTTTTCTCTATTCCCAAGATGTACCTCCTCCTAAAATTGGCTTTGCCTTTGGAGGAGGAGGGGCAAAAGGTATAGCTCATATTGGCGTGCTAAAAGTCTTGGAAGAGGAAGGGATTTATCCCGATTACATCACTGGGACAAGCATTGGAAGTATCATTGGCGGTTTGTACGCCATTGGTTATGATGCAAAAGCCTTAGAATACCTGGCCCATACGACGCCTTGGGCGGAGTATTTTAGCGATCAATTTGACCGCCCTGATTTGCCCATAGAGGAAAGGGCCATTTCCAATCGCTATCAACTCAGTTTTCCAGTTGAAAACCGAAAGATCAAACTTCCTACGGGATTGGTGAGCGGTCATAAAATAGCCCTCTTACTCTCCTATCACACTCGCCATGTACACGGCATATATGATTTTGATTCCCTCCCTATTCCCTTTCGCTGTATTGCAGCCGATTTTGAAAACGGTGAGGCTGTGGTCCTAAAAAGTGGTTCCCTGAGTAATGCCATCCGTGCCAGTATGTCCATCCCTTCGGTCTTTGAACCCGTCGAAATTGATAATAAATTATTGATTGATGGCGGCGTGATTCGCAATCTCCCCGTAGAGGATGCCATTGATATGGGTGCTGATATCGTCATCGCTTTTGATATAGAAGGGCCTTTATATACCAAGGAAGAGCTGACTTCTATTGCCCAAGTTTTGGAGCAAACGGGGAGCTATATGATGAAAACCTCCCTGCGCAAGCAGCAGGCGCTAGCAGACGTCATTATCAGACCTGACATCGACGAAATCAGTACGCTCGACTTTACTCAGATCGATACCCTATTAGCCAGGGGAGAACGCGCTGCCCGCGCCGCCCTTCCCCAGATTAGACAATTGATCAAATACAAAAAACCCAGTCCTTTTCAGGAAGCCCTCGATTTTCCCAAAAATATTCGCCTGGTATCTATTGACATAGAGGGCGTGGAAGACGAATTGCGGAGTACGCTATTTCGATTACTACAGCTCAAAGTGGGCAAAAGTTATACGATTGCTAAGATCGAAGAGCGCATGCAAAAACTCAATGGCAGTCGCTTTGTCCGACAAGTATCCTACCAACTCATCGAGGCAGAAGGAGGCTATAAAATTTATGTCCAAGCCACTCCACAAATAGGGGATTTTGTGAAAATCAGCGCGAATTACGACAGCGATCTCAAAGCTGGCTTACTGCTCAATGCCAGCCTTCGCAATCGAATCGCCAACAGCTCCAAGCTCAGCATCGACCTTAAGGTCTCAGAAAATCCATCGCTGACCGCCAATTACCTCATCTACACCGCCTCCCGTCCTAATATTGGACTACACGTCAAGGGCCGAGCCCACTTTTTCCCTAATCATTTTTATGAGGATGGCGAATTTGTCAATGAGTTCAACATCAGACATTATGAAACGCGGCTCACTATTTTTTCGGGTATCAGTAATCACCTCTATGCTGGGCTAGGTGTTGGTTGGGAACGTTATGCCCAGAATAGCCGCTTTTGGAGTGCCGATGATAATGATGTACAGCTCAATATGGGCAATCTTTATTTATCCTTACATTACGATAGCTACGATCGACTGGATTTTCCTCGAAAGGGAGCGCTTTTATCGCTTGATCTGAGGTATAGTTTTTCGGGAAAGCTTACTGAGCCTAGCCTGGCGGAAAGCCAATCGCTGGAAGGGGATAATGGGATGATGCGTTTTCAATACACCCAGGTTTTTCCATTGGGCAAGCACATTCATCTTTTATGGTATAATGATGCGGGGCGACTGGCTTTTTCTGCCAATAATCTCATACAACAATTCTACTTGGGCCGAGCGGTCCCAGATGAACTTACCCATGTCTTTTTTGCGGGCCTGGATTATACGGAGCAGCCAGCGACCAGCTATGCCTTTTCAGGCGTGAACCTGCGATTGGAGCCCAGCGAAGGTTATTTTATCTCGCTACTATACAATTACGGTTATTATGAAGCCAAGCAATTTGATGTGGTGGAGGAAGAAGGTATTACAACTGTAGCTCCCTCTGATGGGCCTATCATGGGAACTGGTATTGACCTTGGGGTATTGACTAGGGCTGGCCCTGCGAATATGACGGTAGAATATAATATCCTCGATAATAATTTCAATTTTGCCCTGCATATGGGCTATTGGTTTTAAGCACTTTTTAATATTAAAACGATATGCAATCTGACGATAGAATCCTCACCATGCATCCCCAAGGAAAAAAAGGGGTCAACATCCAAAGAGATAAATACGATTTTATCAAAGCTTACATTCTCGACACCATTAAAAAGGAAGAAGTCATCACTTTTTCCGATTTAGCAGATCGAGCGGTGGAGGAAATCAGCGATAGTTTTGACGGGAAAGTGCTTTGGTACATTACTACGATTAAGCTGGATTTGGAGGCCCGTGAGCTGATTGAGCGCATTCCTAAAACCAGTCCGCATCAGTTGAGGTTGAAGGAGTAAGGGCCTCATGGAGCGCATGGCAAGTAGGCTACCTCCTAATCAAAATAAACTATTTTTTGTTTATCATTTTATTTTATTCAAACATTTTGTATTTTTCTGCGTTTTAAGTAGAATGATTTGGTGTCTCAAATCATTCTTCGATAAGTATATTTCTAATCGTCACTTATGAAAAGAGCAGGATACGCAGACCTTCCCCTACACTATGGCCGAGTGCCCACTTGGCTAGCCACGCGAATGAGTCGATTGGGGCGTGCTATTGTCGAAAGTATTCTGCTGGAATATGGTAAGGCAGAAGTTCTTCGACGTTTGAGCGATCCATTGTGGTTTCAGTCTTTTGGTTGTGTATTGGGGATGGATTGGCATTCCTCGGGAATTACGACTTCAGTCATGGGGGCATTAAAACGCTCCATCAATCCAATTTCAAAGGAACTAGGGATTTACATTTGTGGAGGGAGGGGACGACATTCTAGGCGCACCCCAGCAGAGCTGTATCAGATGGCGGATAAAACGGGGCTGGACGGTCGCTATTTGAGTCGTTGTAGTCGTCTGAGTGCTAAAGTGGATAATTCCACTGTTCAGGATGGTTTTCAGATTTATTTGCACAATTTTATCGTCACAGACGAAGGGGATTGGGCAGTGGTTCAGCAGGGAATGAATGGGCATAATGGCATGGCCAGACGCTATCATTGGCACTCTTCTCAACTGGATTCTTTTATCGAAGACCCTCATACCTGGATTTGCGGCACTCAACAAGATGCTATCCTCAATTTGACTGACTGCGAAGCAGGAGCCACTCGCCAGGGTATACTGGATATATCCATGCAATCGCCTCGCATTATGCTCCCCGAAATTCGCAAAGCCCTGCTTCCCCGCCATCACGATGTTCGGGCTAAGGATGTCAATATGAAGCGCCTGGGCAGTGCAATAGCCTTGGCTTATGAAGAAGATACGCGCGATTTTGAATCCTTACTCCTACTAAAAGGAGTAGGACCAAGAACAATTCAATCGCTCGCCCTGGTCAGTGAAATCATCTATGGTACTCGCTCGCGTTTTAGCGACCCTGCTCGCTTTTCTTTTGCCCACGGTGGTAAAGATGGCCATCCCTTTCCCGTCCCAACCCGCGTATATGATGAAACCATCAATCAACTCCATCAGGCCGTCCGAAAAGCCAAACTTGGACAAAGTGACAAAAAAGAGGCTATCCAGAGCCTACACCAAATGGCCAAAGGCATTGAAAAAGACTTCATCCCCAACAATCGAATGCAAGATTTAGTGGAAAAAGAATGGAGAGAAGCCCCCCTTTATGGCGGTCGGACCACCATGGATGATCCGCCCAGGAGAAGCAGCGCTAAAAGACGCAAAGCACCTACCCGCCAACTGCGCTTGTTTTAAACAACAATTAATAGCCGCCTCATGAAACATATGCAAATTAATTTGCAACATATTTGAAATAATCTTTCTGTAGGCTCCTTATCCAGCATAGGCACCGCATTCCCTAAGCCTGTATCTTTACCTCATCATTATTCAATCGCATTTTTGAAAGGGTACGCTTTACCCAAGAAATTTTAATTGTATTAGGCTAGTATTGATACCCGACCATTCCAGCCCCTATCTATATTCTGGAATGCATCGGGTATTTTTTTTAGTACTGGACGTAAAAAAGCCAGGACGCGGTATCGCGCCCCAGCTCAAACAATTTATTCCCAGTAATAGCTTTATAATTTCGTTACTAGAAAGTGATATTGGAAAAAAGAATCTCTTTTCATTTGCAAAACTAAAGGCCAAACATCTCAAAATCTGAGACCCAAGTAGTGCTAAAATGTCAGCTCAAATGCTTCTGTGTAATAATAGCTCTGTCTACTGCGGCAATAGGCCACTGGTGCGCCCAGGTTCTTCAAATCATTGATGTAGCGATAAATACTTGCCCTTGATACGGACATCTTTTGCGCTAATTGCTCTGGAGTGCCTGTCGACTTCCGCTGGATTAAGGCGTCGATCCGTCGTATAGTTTCCAATTGTTTGATAAATGACATAATGCAATCCGTTTAAGCATTTATCCTTAATACTTGTATTTTCAATAGGGTAATCGCTGCTCGTCCTTTTTTTTACATTTTTCTAAAAAGGGTGATCTGACACTAGTCATATGGGTAGTTTGTATTTAGTTAAATCGTGAATTCTTTCTAAATTAGGCGATGCTGAGCCTTGTTTGGGATCAGGCCATTGCATTCCTAAATTTCATTTAATCCATCTATGTCAACGTCTATCCGCAAGCTACTCACCCTATTTTTTGTTTTGTCTATCCCCAGCTTGGGGCTTCATGCACAGGTGCCAGCCAATCCCATTGGCTTAAACCCAAGCCATCTGCGCTGGCGCCAAATCAATACAGACAAAGTCAGGGTAGTCTTTCCAGAAGGGATGGATGCTCAAGGCCAGCGAGTGGCCAATATGATTCACTATCTCTGGGAGCGCGATAATGCCTCCATTGGCAATCGCCATCACAAAGTGAGTATCTTCTTACAAAATCAAACCATCATCCCCAATGGCTTTGTAACCGTAGGCCCCTTTCGCTCAGAATTTTACATGACCCCTCCGCAGTTTAACTGTACTACCGACTGGCTCGATCTCCTGGCCATTCACGAATATCGCCATGTCCAACAATTCAATAATAGCCGACAGGGTATTACCCAATTGGCGCGATATGTCTTTGGCTCCTGGGGATTTGGGGGATTTATGGCAACAGCGCTGCCTCGCTGGTTTTTTGAAGGGGATGCAGTAGGGATGGAAACAGCGCTTACGCGTTCGGGGCGAGGAAGATTACCCAGTTTTGAAATGGAGTATCGAAGCCTGGTTTTGGATATGGTCAATTACTCCTATGAAAAAGCGGCAGCAGGTTCTTTTAAAGATTTTGTTCCCGATTGGTATGCACTGGGCTATTACATGAATAGCTATGTCCGTCGGAGACATGGTAAGGAAATTTGGGCCAATGTCTTAAGTGATGCTGTTCGCTACAGAGGGCTCTTTTTTCCCTTGAGCCGTTCCCTAAAAAAACGGACAGGTTTAGCTACTCCCGATCTTTACCGTGCAGTGCGCCAGGAACTAGATAGCGTTTGGCTCCAAGACACTCCTGAAGATCAATGGGTAAACAGTACGATATTCCATCAAAAAGAAAAACCAACAGTTACGCATTATACCAATCCTCATTACCTCAATGAGGATCAGATCATTGTGGAGAAAAGGGCTTTTGATCAATGGCAAGGTTATTACCTGATTGATCGGTCGGGGAAAGAGCGGCGGCTCACGCAGCCTGGTGTGCTATTATCCCCTCCCAATACGACGCTCTCACTGGGTGGATCAAAATTGTGTTGGGCGGAATTTGGCTTTGATCCTCGCTGGGATAATCGACAGTATTCCATCATCAAAACCTATGATCTGAACACAGGCAAAAAGCAAAAAATTACCAGTCGCTCACGTTATTTCTCACCAGACATTAGTGCAGATGGGCAAAAAATTATCACGGTTTATATCAGTGAAGAGCAGATTTGCGAACTGCGCGTCTTAGATGCAAATACGGGCTACATCATCCGAAAATTTGCCAACCCAGATAATTGGCTCTACAGTTTTCCACGATGGAATGAAGATCAAAGTCAGGTCGTCGTACTTGCTCAAAAAGGGGAAAGTAATCACCTGCAAGTCATTGATTTCAACAGTGGTGATATCCAGGTATTGGTCCCATCTACCAATGCTCAAATCACCCATCCCTATGCCAAGGGCGATACTGTTTATTTCGCAGCGGCTTATTCAGGTATCAATAATATTTATGCCACCAAAATAGGCCAAGCGACCATTTATCAAGTCAGTAATGATGGATTGGGCGCCTTTCAACCAACGGTATCGGCAGATGGGCAGCGTTTGCTTTACAGCAGTTTTAGTCGAATGGGTTATGATGTGCGAGAGCAAGAGATCAAGCCCCAAAATTGGAAAGTTTACCAAGTATTTGAAAGTCAGCCAGACTATTTTTATCGCCATTTGGTCGAGCAGGAAGGCGGAAGCATTACCGCTCAAGTGCCTAATGAGCGATTCAAACAATCGCGATTTCGCAAAATAAGTGGCCTGATTTATCCACATAGCTGGCTGCCCTTTATCGAACCGCCCATTGCTGGCGCACAGATTTTATCTGATAATAAATTTAGTACCCTGTCCAGCTCCTTGACCACTTATTATAATTTTAATGATCAGGATTGGACTTTTCAGGGCGATCTGTCTTTTGCTGAATTCTACCCCATCGCCAATTTGGGCTATCGAAGAATTGAGCGAGGAGGTAACTTCTTTAATTTCCAAATCGACCAGGACAGCCTTTGGTTTCAAAATTTTTATGCGGACTTTTGGACAGAAAATCGCTTTTCAGGTGGGCTTGAACTTCCGCTCAATCTTTCGGCAGGTCGCTTTTTCAATAGCGTCCGACTACAGGCAGATGTACAGCGTCGAAGTATAGATCTTACTGGCAATTTCAATAGTCCCAATAATTTTCGCGATACCTTCAACCTGGCAGGGCAAGAAGAATTCAGCCGCTTTGAATCCACCGTTCGTTCGCCCATTCAAAGTGGAGATTTGAATAATGTGGATTTACAGGTCACGCTCCTATCCGTTCAGCGAAGGGCTTTCCAAAATTTGTATCCCCGATGGGGCATAAGACTGTATGGCCGATATCGACGTTTGTTCAATAGCCCTTTAGAATCTGATGTCTTGCTGGGACGTGGAGATGTATTTTTACCTGGTTTGAAAAATAACCACGGCCTGCGATTTACATTTATGCACCAAGAGCAGGATTTATTGGATAATTATCGCTTCTCTGATTTTTTCACCTATCCTAGAGGCTATGGCGTAGCCTTACACGAGAAAGTAAGCAAGTGGGGATTCAGATATGGCTTGCCCTTGGCCTATCCAGATGTGGCGATTACCCCATTGGTCTTTCTCAAACGAATCAAGGCCGATTTCTTTTATGATCAAGCAAGAATTCAGGCGGGCTTTCCATTTGCAGTTGATGAAACGCTGCGCTCTGTTGGTGTAGATGTGACTTTTGATTTTCGAGCCTTCCGCTTAGTAGAGGTGGATATGGGCATACGTTATACCTATCTATTGGATCGGAATACAGCCTATGGACCCGCCAATAGATCGCAAAATCAATTTGAGTTTTTGCTGATTAGTATTACGGAATAGATCTAGACTTTAATCCTTCGTCGCCGCGCCGCAATCGTCCAGCTTTGGACAATATGGTGCTTCTCAATAATGAAGGCTTCATCGTAGAGTGCACAGGTCGGACAGATGTGTACAGGTACGCCATAAAGCACTTGCCCAATGGCAAAACGGCTATTATCTCCCACTTCCATCACCAGATGTTCTTCGCTATGGATGACTTGACGGGCATTGGTCAGGTTGAGAAAATGAACTCGGGGCACAGGTTGATCTGCAGCAATGGCCTTATGGCCAAGATCGACACAAATTCGATCCTTCCCTGGCTTGGAGATAATGCGGCAAGCAACCAGGGCCGCATGTTGGTAGTCCATATCCTGAAAACGGCGGCCATAGCCCCAATCCCAAAGCAAAACCGTGCCAGGGCTACATTCTACTTGCAGACGGGAGGTATGGGTCGGAAAGCTAGGGCTTCCCCCTACGATGATGATTGGCGAATGACCGATCAATTGCTCGATGTCCAAAATCAGCTGACTTAGGGAATTAAAATCGCGATTGGATAGGGCTTGTCTTTCTTCCAAATCAGAGATGCGCACATGTCCGTCATAAGCATGTAAGCCCAGGGGGCGGAGACCTTCTAATGTAAGACAGCGCTGGTACAAGTCAAAAGCTTCTTTTCCAGGCTCAATCCCCGAACGGTGATAGCCATTATCAATATCGAGAAACACCTCTAGCACTCGACCTTCGTGCTGGGCTTGCTGGGCCATCTCACGAGCGCTATGCGAGTTGTCAACCAAGGCAGAGAATCGACTTTTGGGAAAGGAGTCGATCAGGCGAAACAGCCGTTGAATCTTTGGGCCGACGGGCTGATAAGCCAGGAGGATATCTGGCGCCTGGCATTGCGCGAGTAGTTCTGCTTCTGCGATGGTTGCACATTTAAACTTTTGTATTCCAGCTTGCATTTGCAGCTGAACGATTTCCCCCATCTTATGGGTTTTTATATGTGGACGAAGCCGTTTGGGATCGCCCACGGATTCAATCATTTGTTGTATATTGGACTTAATCCGCTCAGGATAGAGCAATAGGGCTGGGGTATCAAAAGATTCGATGTTGTCAACGGTGTACCAGTCTTTTTTCATGTCTAGCTTTTTGGTGATCTAAGCTGAACTTTAAGGTAAGGAAAAAAGCACTGCATTCTATTTTTTCCCGGAAGTAGTAACATTTGGCCAAATTAGGAGATATCTACTTGGGTAGTTATCTAAAGCAGATGTAGTACTGAGGTATTTAGCCTCATATCCCTAAATTAACTTATTGTAATAGAGCATAATAGATCGTTTTTATGATACTGGATCAGCTGTTCATCAGGCATTTGGGCATTCGCCTTTTTTACCTGGCCTTCCTCTTGGCTAGTGGGCCAATGAATGGACAAGATCTGTATTACAAAAACTTTCGGACTGAAGACGGGCTTCCCTCCACCGTAGTTTACGATGTATTTCAAGATTCCAAAGGGCTGATTTGGTTTGGTACTAATATGGGTGTCAGTCGTTATGATGGTTATGAATTTATCAATTACACGACGGATCAGGGGCTATCGGACAATGAGATTTTCACCATCCACGAAGACGCTCAAAACCGGCTTTGGTTTCTCACGTTCAATGGCAAACTGTCTTTCTACGACAGGGAAAAATTTTACAATCCCGAGAATACGCCCTTTCTGCGATCTGCTATTGTTCCTTCTTATTTGAGCAATTTCTCCGAAGATTCCCAAGGGAATATTTACATCAGTTCTTCCAATCACAATACTTTTGTGCTCTCTCCCGATCAGTCGATCAAAAAATTTGATGTTCGGGTAATTGGGCATCACTTTTCCTGGGTCAATTCCAGAGACGATGTCTTTGTGACCACTGCCTCAAGAGTATACCGAAAGCTAGAGGATAGCCTAGTAATGACGCAATACATCTCAGGGATTTCTACGACAAATTTATGGAGTCAAGAGGAAGACGACATCATCTGTAATGCCTCTGAAAATAAGCTTTCTATTATTGATGGGCTGACAGGTAAATTGTTGTTCTTTCACGAATTTAAGGACTTAGATAACGAAATTATCAGAGCTTATCGAAAGGATAATCACATCTGGTTGGGTACCCGAGATGGCGTAATCAAATTGACTTTTGCCGATTTACAATTTAAAAACTTCCATCAAAAGACTTATCTAAAAGGGGAGGTGGTCACTGGTATTTTGGAAGATCGAGAAGGCAATCTTTGGTTTTCCACCCTGGGGTCTGGCGTATATTTTACCCCTTCCCCACACATCACCTTTAGCCAAACCCGTCATGGTTTACCCGATAATAGGATACTTTGTGTATCAGCGGATTACCAAAATCGACTTTGGATTGGTTATACCAAAAATCGCTATTCGGTATTGGATCAAGGACAGCTTAGCAATTATCAGCTTCCCTCCCCTCAGAAGTCAGAAGTATCCAGCATCATCCATTTTTCTCCCAGAGAGACCTGGGTAGCGGGCAAAAGTATAAGCCTGAAAATCATGGATGGAAAAGAGCAGTATGTATCAGCCATTGGTACAGATATCATCAAAGATAACTATGGGCATTATTGGTTTGGGATGAGGCAAACCTTCAGGATTCCCAAAGAGGGTATCCCTAAGTTGATTCTTGACGCCAAGGTAGTTGATCAAGAAATCAAGCTTGGGACATATAGAAGAAATATTAGGAGTAATAGTACTTTTTCCATTCCTATTCGAACGCTGGCCCTTTGCGAGGACGGACCTGGCCGACTCTTATTGGGTTCAACCGTTGGATTGATTCGCTGCAATTTTGACAGCACACAGGTCCATCCTCAAACAAAATCTCTACTGCCTTACAAAATTGTTGATATCGCCTATGATAGTTTGCGTGGAATTTCATGGATAGCAACGGGTGCCAAGGGTTTGTTTATATTGAAAGGAGATAGTTTGGTCAGTTCTATCACCGCTGCAGATGGCCTGCCCAGCAATATTTGCACTCGGGTCTAT
>JBCBDH010000054.1:0-16580 GCA_038529855.1 Bacteroidota bacterium
GTGACTTCTAGTTTGATCTGTTGCTCAAAAGTCTTCCTGATCAAAAAAGTCTTTCCCACCCTTCTTCGACCAGTCAGGGCAATCAACTCAGGTTTATTAGATCTCAGCGCAGCCAGGAGGCGCTTCTTCTCCTGATCTCTGCTTATTAAAGGCTGTATTTTTTGCATGACGACCTATTGTTTAAACACTTTTCATCCATTTTCAAAAAACGCTTATAGGGAAAATCCGCACTAGTCAAATAGAAAATCTGACGACTAGAATAGAGGATAAACAGCTAAATCACTACCCTATCCCTATTTACTCACGCCTCAATACCAACCTCCCACTAGCCTTCAAAATGCCTGCTGAAATCCAAAACCTCATTCCACCATTCCTCCAACAAGAAAAAAACAAAGTAAGATTTTGCATCTTCTAAAGGATTTGCCAATTTTAGCTAACGGACAGAATGGTAGGATTTTAAGCAGCGCATAATTGCACGAAGAAAATCCTGTCGAACAAATATTTTATTGCACATCAACCTAATTGAAAACTATGAGAATAATTAATCTCTTTTCGCTAATCGCTTGCCTAGCAGCGCTCCCGCTCTTTGGGCAAAGCAATTTTTCTGCTGATCAATTCGCTGGTATGGAATGGCGAAGCCTCGGCCCCGCACTGATGTCAGGACGTATTGCTGATATCGCAGTTCATCCTCAGGATAATAACACCTGGTATGTAGCCGTAGGCTCAGGCGGTGTTTGGAAAACCCAAAATTCAGGGACTACCTGGAAGTCGATCTTTGATGGCCAAAGTGCCTACTCCATAGGCTGTGTAAGCATTGATCCCAATAATCCACATGTTATTTGGGTGGGAACGGGAGAAAATGTGGGCGGCCGACACGTAGGCTACGGAGATGGCATCTACCGCAGTGATGATGGTGGTAAAAGCTGGACTAATATGGGGCTCAAAAAATCCGAGCACATCTCTAAAATCATCATTCACCCCCAAAACTCCAATGTCATCTGGGTAGCTGCCCAAGGACCACTTTGGACTAAAGGAGGCGAACGCGGGCTCTACAAATCCACAGATGGAGGGAAAACCTGGAAGCAAACCCTTGGTGATAAGGAATGGGTGGGCGTAACAGACATTGTCATCGACCCTCGCGATCCCGACAGGCTCTATGCCGCCACTTGGCAACGCCATCGCACCGTCGCTGCCTACATGGGTGGTGGACCTGGCTCTGGCCTACATCGCAGTGTAGACGGTGGTGAAAGTTGGGAACAACTTAAGCGCGGTTTGCCCAAATCGGATATGGGAAAAATCGGCTTGGCTATTTCCCCGCAGCAACCAGACATCCTCTATGCTGCCATTGAGCTAGATCGCCGCAAAGGAGGCGTTTATCGCTCTACAGATCGAGGCTCTACCTGGGAAAAACGCTCCAATGCCGTCTCTGGCGCTACTGGCCCTCATTATTACCAAGAACTATATGCCTGCCCTCACCAATTCGATCGACTCTATTTGGTCGACGTGCGGATGCAAATCTCAGATGATGGTGGAAAAAATTTCCGCCGTATGAAAGAAAAACACAAACACTCTGATAATCACGCCATCGCCTTCCGCATGGATGATCCCGACTATCTACTTGTCGGAACGGATGGAGGAATTTACGAAAGTTTTGACCTGGCAGAGAACTGGCGTTTTATCGACAATCTCCCCGTCACCCAGTTTTACAAACTCGCACTCGACGACAGCGAGCCTTTTTATAATATCTATGGTGGTACGCAAGACAACAGTACCCAAGGCGGCCCATCAAGAACCGATAATGTGCATGGCATCCAAAATTCCGACTGGAAAATCGTTCTCAACTGGGATGGTCACCAGCCCGCTACTGAGCCTGGCAATCCCAATATCATGTATGCTGAGCGCCAGGAAGGTGCCTTGTCCAGAGTTGATCTGATTACTGGCGAAGTCGTTGATATTCAGCCTCAGCCTGGTGCTGATGAGGATTTTGAGCGTTTTAATTGGGATGCACCTATCCTAGTCAGCCCACATCAAGCCACTCGGATTTATTTTGCTTCACAGCGGGTTTGGCGCTCTGATAATCGGGGAAATGAATGGACTGCCATTTCTGGCGATCTGACGCGAGATCAGGAGCGCATTGAGCTGCCCATCATGGGTAAACAGCAAAGCTGGGATGCCCCTTGGGATGTTTCCGCTATGTCCAATTACAATACCATTACTTCGCTGGCCGAATCGCCTAAGCAGGAAGGATTGCTTTATGCAGGAACAGATGATGGTATTATACAGGTCACAGAAGATGGTGGTCAAAACTGGCGAAAGATAGAAGTAGGTAATATTTCAGGTATTCCCAAGACGGCTTTTGTCAATGACATCAAGGCAGATTTGTTTGATGCCAATACCGTTTATGCTGCTTTGGATAATCACAAATACGGGGATTACAATCCCTATGTAATCAAGAGTACAAACAAGGGGAAAAGCTGGACATCTATCAAAGGGAATTTACCAGACCGTACCTTAGTCTGGCGATTGGTACAGGATCATGTTGCCGCTAATTTGATGTTTGCTGCAACAGAATTTGGCGTGTACTGTACCTTGAATGGTGGGCAAAATTGGTTTCAACTCAAAGGAAAGTCGCCAACGATTTCATTCCGCGACATCGCCATTCAGCGCAGGGAAAACGATTTGGTTGCTGCTTCTTTTGGTCGTGGTTTTTATGTATTGGATGACTACAGTCCACTTAGAGCAGTCTCTGCTGCACAAATGGCCGAACAAGCTACTTTATTTCAACCCAAAAAGACCTGGTGGTATGTACCGCGGCCTCGCTTAGGATTCAGCAGCCCAAAAGGAGATCAGGGTGCTTCGCATTATGTGGCCCCAAATCCGCATTATGGCGCCGTTTTCACCTATTACCTAAAAGATTCCCTGCGCAGCCAAAAAGGACTTCGTACAGCGCAGGAAAAGGCCCTCAAGGAAGCGGGGAAAGATGTGCCCTTCCCTGGATGGGAAGCACTGGATGCTGAACGCAATGAAATGGCCCCTAAGATATGGCTGACCGTGAAAGACCAAACGGGAAATATCGTCAGACGTATTGAAGGCTCCACCAAACAGGGTTTCCATCGGGTCGCCTGGGATTTGCGTTATCCCGCCACTACAGCTATCCGTTTGACCAATAACCGAAGAGGACGCAATGACTCTTCTCCACAAGGAATGATGGCAGCTCCTGGAACTTATACGGTGAGCCTTTCCCAACAGGTCAATGGAGAATACCAAGAATTGTCTACGCCACAAAACTTTGAAGTAGTACCGCTGCGGAAAGGTGCCTTGGAAGGTGCTTCGCATCAAGAGGTGGCTGCTTTTTGGCGGGATTATGAAAAAACGGTACGCGCCCATTCAGCCATTCAGCTGAGTCTGGATAACAGCCAGAAGAAAGTGCAAGCGCTGGCTAAGGCTTATACTCGATCGGCAGTGGCCAATCAGCAATTGGAAGGTGATCTTCACAAAATTAGAAAAGGGCTCTTGACCTTGGATACTCAGCTCAATGGCAATCAATCCAAACAAGAACCTGGCGAGAAAACCAAACCGACTGTTGGCGAAAGATTATTCCGATTGAGCTTAGGTATTGGCAGGTCAACTTATGGGCCAACCAAAACCCATCGACAGACCTTAGCGATCATTAACGATCAGTTGGGTACAGCCAAAACTCAATTGAAGGACTATATCGACGAGGCTTCCAAACTGGCTCAAATGCTCAATGAAGCAGGAGCGCCTTGGGTAGAATGGGAAAGTCTACCTATTGCCAACTAATGGCTGGTAGAGATATACTTAAAACAAAGTAGTTTGGGCTTGCCCCAAATCTACTTTTGGCACTTCTCAATATTTTAGGAGAGGTTTTGGAGCCCCAAATCACTTTCCAATATGCATAAATGGACTGTTGCACCAGTTGGGCGCAGTCCATTTATTTTTCCTTAGCGATGGTAAAATAGAAGGTCGTACCTTTATTTTCTTCTGAATCCAACCATATGCTGCCATGATGCTGCTCAACAATTTTTTTGCACATCGCCAGACCAATTCCCGTCCCTTCGTATTCATTATTACTGTGTAGCCGCTTAAAAAGTAGGAAGATTTTGTGTTGGTACTTTTGAGGGATACCAATCCCATTATCGCGTACAGCTAATTGGTAGTAATCTTTTTGATGACTGAATTGGAGTTCTACTTTTGGCTGAATACCTGGTCGGGTAAATTTGAGGGCATTGGTGAGCAGATTTTGTAGCAGCTGACGCATTTTGGTTCGATCTGCTTTGATTTTAAAAGGCACCTTGTCATACAACAGTAAAGCATTTTTTTCTTTGATCAGAATAGATAATTCTTTTTCCAAATCCTGTATCAACTCCTGAACGACAAATGGCTCCACTTGTTTTTCATCAGTATTCACCCTAGAATAGGATAATAAATCATTGATCAAAATCTTCATGTTCTTGCCTGAATTGACAATGAACTCCATGTATTCTTTTTCATTCGATTCCAACTTTCCCTTCAGGCTGCGCTGCAACAATTGCGTAAAACTAATGATGGAGCGCAATGGGGTTTGCAAATCGTGAGAGGCGAAGTAGGCGAAGTTTTCGAGTTGCAGATTGGAGTCGATGTATTTTTGGAGCTCCAAATTTTTGCTATTAAGGGCTTCCTGAGCTTCGAAGATTTCTGTGGTGTCCTGGCAAAAAAGAATTCCCTTGGGCTTTTCAGGCTCTTCCAAATCTGCCACCAATACGGCGTCAATGATGCGATAAGATTCTCCTTTCTTTCTTCCTTTAAACGAAAAACGGGTCTTCCCCAATCTGATGGCCCGCTCTACTTGATAGTGATAAAATTTAGAAAAACTCATCCCATCTATTTCCTTTTCGGCAAAGGATTCGAGTTGTTTATTGGTGAGTAATTCTGTTTTAGAAGAAAAGTCAAACAAGGCAAGAGCAGGGCTATTACAGTCGATCAGTTGATGGCTTTTTAAGTCAATATAGATAATAGCTTCATGGGAGTTTTCAAAGATATGTCGATACTGTTGTTCACTTTTTTGCAGAGCTAACTTATTGATTACCCGCTTAGTAGCATCGTGAAAGACAACATAGCCCTCCCCTTTCTGTGTTTTGGTGGGGATGACATTGACATTACAAATCCGATGGTGTTTATCGGTTCCCTGCAAGACTCCTCTCAAGCTAAAGGATTCTCCATTTTCAACTTTTTGGCGGTGATCATCCGTGAGCTTTAGTAAATCAACCCCTGGAAAAAAATCAGAATATCGAGGGATGATATCAAAGCGCGTAAGTTGGGTCAGGCCCTCTTTTTTTTCAAAACCCAAATTTTGATAGGCCGCTTCATTGCAATCAATAATTTTCTCATTGATGTAATCGTAAACGATGATTCCATCTGGCATATGGCGGTATAGGGCCTCGTATCTAGTTTTGGTTTTCTCCAAATCGCGAGCTGCCATGACGCGTTGAGTCGATTCTCGCGAAGAGCCAATAATCCCTATTTCCTTGTCTGACCAAATTTGATCTATTCGTAGATGCAGAGAAAAATAACGCTCTTCTTCAGAAGCCAACCTAAAATTTTCGCTAATCGACCGAACTTGTCCCAACAATAATTTTTGAAAAATATCGGCTAATTTTAATTGATCATCAGGACTCAAAAAATCTTGTATAGAAAATGGAAAAGGCCCTTGCACATCATAGCCCAGCATATGGCAAAAGGCTGGATTAGCATAGGTGACCTCTAGATTATTGAGGTAAAAAATACCAGCTTCATTCTGTTCTACTAGATCTTTGTAATTAGGCACATAGCTGCAAGCCGTTTGGGTATCGACCTCATTGGTAGAGCCGCCTTCCATGTTGTTCATCATTATACTCATAGTTCAAGCTTGCTTCAGGGGCATCTTTATTTTTTCTCAAATCAAAAGTATTTTACGAAGTATAGCGAGAATAGTTGCTTAATTAGCTGTTTATCACTCAGTTAAATTAATGCATATATATTGTTTTAAAAATTAGGTTCAGATAAAAAGGAAAAGATACTTGCAGAAACTTTTTCTTCTATGTATATTTGAACTCAATTAAGTCAAAACAACTTTTCTAGTTTAAAGTAAGTATTCCAAACTGTACGAAGATTTAAGAAGCTGTTAAACACAAAAATTCCCTTATTAAGTGTAAATATCGGCCCCTATCTCAGTGAGCATTCTTTCGAGATTGTGAATCTAAGATTAGGTATTATTTGTTTTATGTACGTTTGGTTTTCCCTTTCATTTCACTACCTCTAATGTAACCCGATGTGCTGAGCTATTAACAATGATATGATTCAGTACATTATTGTAATTATTTGCTAAGATTTTCCAATATGAGCTACACGGCTTATGTTGAGATAGGTTCTGTATTGATCAGAATCCGTCAGACCCACTGCTTTTACTTCAATTGCATGTAATTGATCAGTTATACATATTTATTTTTTTAACTATTACCTTAATTTTTTTACCCATTAAAAACAATCAAATGAAAATCAGGAACAGTTTAGCATTCGGTTTGCTCTTGGTTTGTTTGTTGTGGACAAGCCTAGCAACCGCACAATCAATTGTGAACGATGTAAAAGTCTCTAAAGAGGCTGCAGAACTAGACATGGCTAAAGAACAACTTTACACACTGGAAATCGGCGGACCTAACAATTACTACTGGAAACAAAATGTGAACGATGTATCTAAATTAAAAATCACGCCATTTAATGAAAAGGGAAAGCGTTTTGAAGATGGTACTTATACCGTCCAAATTACGCCTATCTATAGTATGACCGATGCGCAAAGAGATGAATTGCTGCAGTTGCGTGCCAGTAATGACACTGAAGCAATAACTGCCTTCAGAGAGCGTAATAATCTTCCCGAAAATGTAGAAGTATTCAATATCAACTTCAGCATTCGCGATGGTCAATTTGTAGCTCCCGATCAAAAAGAAGCTAAAATGAATGTCCCTAGCCTATCCAGCAAGTGGGATATTCACCACCCTGACCTATACGCTTCTATCAATACGACTACTCTTGACTATCCTGCACTTCCAATGGATCGTCCAGATCGCACAGACGCACAGGTATTTGCTGACGACGTGATCGTCCAAGGAAGTTTGTGTGTAGGTTTTGACTGTACTACTACAGAATCATTTGGCTCTGATACACAGCGGCTCAAAGAGAACAACTTGCGTATTCATTTCGATGATACCAGTGCCTCTGCCAGCTTCCCAAGTAACGATTGGAGAATCCTCATCAATGATACCACTAATGGCGGTGCTAGCTATTTCGCAGTCCAAGATGCTACATCTAACCGTGTTCCATTCCGCATCGAGGCAGGCGCTATTGCCAATGCACTGTATGTAGATGATTCTGGTAATGTAGGTTTTGGTACGGCCACTCCTGTCATTCAAGTACATGTCGTTAATGGCAACTCTCCAGGGCTTCGCCTAGATCAAAATGGTTCTTCTGGTTTCCAGAGTCAAATCTGGGATATGGCTGGTAATGAAACCAACTTCTTTGTTCGCGACGTGACCAATGGCTCTCTCTTGCCTTTCAAAATCAAACCTTCCGCTCCAACCAATAGTTTGTTCGTAGACTCTGATGGCCAAATCGGACTGGGAACACAAAACGTCTCTGAAAAACTGCAAATCGAATCTGGTAACCTCCACGTAAAAGCAGGTAATGTAGGGATCAATACGGCCCCTTCTGCCAATGCATTAGATGTTGTAGGTAATGTATTGATTACTGGTAATCCAGTAATTGTTGGTACGACTACTTTTACAGGAAATATGTCTGCCTTCTTGACAGCTACCACCTCTACTTTCTTTAGTGCAGCAAGCGCACCTACGCCACTTCAGCCTGTCCTCGCATTGGATGCAGCCAATACGCGTGTGGGTATTGGAACGAATGCTCCAGGCCACTTGCTTGAATTGAGTGCTGATGATGCCGTTAAGCCAGGTGGAGGGGACTGGACAGCAGCTTCTGACCGCCGTCTAAAAACCAACGTCAAAGACTTCACGGATGGTTTGGAAACATTGATGGCTATTCGCCCTGTGACTTTCAACTATAATGGTAAATTAGAGATGCCAAAGGATCAAGAATTTGTAGGGGTCATCGCTCAGGAAGTTCAAGAAGTAGCCCCTTACATGGTCAACAGTCTTGGGTCACAAGCAGAAGATGGTAGCGACTACCTTGCCTTTGACGGTACGCCTATGAAGTACGTCTTGATCAATGCTGTTCAGGAGCAGCAAGCTCAGATCGAAGCTCAGCAAAAAGAAATTGCGGAGCTAAAAAGTCAATTGGCTGCATTCCAAGGTTTGAAAGAAACGGTTGCGGAATTGGCAGAATTGGTTCAAAAGCAGGACGCTTCTGAAGAAGCGGAAGCTATTGGTGAAAAGGAATAATCCATTGTTCAATTAAACATTCAGATTATTTCATTTTAATCATCTTGATTTTAAAATCATTATCATGAAAAGTATAAAAATATTTTCCCTAATTGTCTTACAAATTTTCTTTGTACAATTGGCTGTCGCCCAATCTGCCGTCACTCTAGATAATGGCAGAGATTTCGCTACCGCTCCCACTCCTGTGGCAGAAGTAGAAACCCCAACAACTAGCGCTGAAGAATTGTCCAGTCCAACACAGGACGATGCCGATATCCCAGGTACTTATAACTTAGAAAATCGCAACAACTCTTCTGAGTGGAACTTGCCCAATGACCTTGACGCTTTAGCAGACGAAGTGGCTACCAATTTGGATGCCGACCAGATGACGGCTAAGATCCAGGATATGGAAGCACAAATCAAGACGCTTGCGCTATACAATGAGCAACTCCGCTTGGAAAACAAAACCATCATCAAGAGCTTGAATAGTTGCTGTGCAGGTGCTGGCTTGGATGGCGAAAACGCTTATTTGTTGCAGAATTCTCCAAATCCATTCAAGGAGATGTCTCAAATCAACTTCTACATTCCTGCTGAGGTAGAGAATGCCAGAATTGAAGTTCGCGACGTGGATGGTCAATTGATTGAAAAATATGTTGTTACTCCTGGTGGTTTTGGCCATATCGAAATGCAGGGAGAAACACTGCCTGACGGCACTTATGTATACGCTTTGTATATCGGTGATGAGATCGTCGATTCCAAAGTGATGATTTTAACTAAATAAAAACCAATACAACCGATGAAAAGGATAGTAATATGCTTTTTGTGGTTGGTTTTTGGCACTAGCAGCGCCTTCGCTCAAACTTTTGTTGAGCAGGCCGCTGCTATTGGTATTGATCATACCTATAAAGCCAGAGACCTTACCGGAGGTGGGGCCGCATTCTTCGATTACGACAATGACGGCGATGAAGACCTCTACATTACTGGTGGCTATGATAAGGACAATTTCTATGTCAATAATGGAGATGGTACCTTTACCAAGTCACTCAATGATATGGGCTTCAATATCACCCAAACTTTTAATACCATGGCGGTTACAACGGGAGATATCGACAATGATGGCGACCGCGACATCATGGTAACTACTTGGGAAAAATTTGATGGCGTCAACCAACCAATGGGCCGCAATCTTTTATTCCTCAATGATGGCAATGGTAGTTTTACCGAAATTGGCGAACAAGCAGGTATCGTCCACACCGCCTTCTCTATGGCAGCTAGCTTTCTCGACTACGATCGGGATGGCTATTTGGACATCTATGTGATGAATCACATTGAATCTCCTGCCTTTACCTTTGACTCTACAGGTACCATTGATGGTTATGCCCACACTTGTTTTCACAATTTTTTCTATAAAAATAATGGCGACCTAACTTTTACGGAAGTGGCTGCTGACATGGCCGTTGATAATAATGGCTGTACCATCGCTGCCCTAGGCACCGACTATGACATGGATGGCGATCTCGACATCTACATGGCCAATGACTTTGGTGGATTTATCGTACCCAATACCATGTACGAAAATAATTACCCCAATGATGAGTTCCAGGAAGTCGATGCAAGCTTAGGGGCCAATGTCCAGGCTTTTGGTATGGGTATCGCCGCAGGCGATTATGATCAGGATGGCGATTTCGATTACTATACTACAAATATTGGCCGCAACATTTTAATTGACAATAATAATGGTCAGTTTGAAGATGTAACCACTTTTGCAGGGGTGGAAAATACCAATACGCCTGATGGTCAATTCACAACGAGTTGGGGAACTGCCTTTTTAGATGTAGATAACGACGCACTGCTCGACCTCTACGTCGCTAATGGCCGAATTCCCGCTATTCCCTCTTTTGCAACAGGAGAAAGCGACCCTGATAAATTATTCCTCAATAATGGGGATAAGACCTTTACGGATGTTTCAGATGATGCTGGAGTGAGCGACATGTTCTATGGTCGCGGAATGGCCTATTCTGACTTTGATCAGGATGGCGATTTGGACATTATTGTGATCGTTTTGAACGAACTTGGTGGCAGAACCAAGTTCTACGTCAACGAAACCATGAATGATCACAACTACATTCAATTCCAACTAGAAGGAAAACTCACCAATCGCGATGCTTATGGTTCTAAGCTTTGGATGTATGCTGGGGGACAGGAATGCGTACGCGAGATCATCGGTGGTGGTGCCAGCTATTCTTCTCAGCATAGCAGCACGATCCACTTTGGTCTGAAAGACATGACTCAAGTAGACAGCGTTCGCATCGAATGGCTCAGTGGCCACGTCGATCACATCGCTGGACCTTTGGCCATTAATCAAGTACACAAATTTGTCGAAAATGTAGAAGTCACTTCTACAGAAGATTTGGCCTTTGGTGACGATAATCAGCTATCCCTCAGTCCTAATCCTTTCCAGACACAAGTTGAACTAAGCTTTGACCAGGCTTTGAATAGCAATGCCCGTTTAAAGGTCTTATCACTAGATGGAAAGGTCCTACTCGACCAATTAGTACCCGCTTATACCACTCATCATCGCATTGATTTCCCAGCAGCGATGCCTGCTGGTATTTATCAACTCCAAATTCAACAAGGAGATACGATGACTAGTAGAAAGCTAGTGAAGATGTAAAATACATAACAGGTAAAAAATGAAAAAGGCTGAACGAATCCATATCGTTCAGCCTTTTTTCATACCCTTTAGTTGGCGATTTCTATTCTCCTTTTACAAAGCGAATAGAGTGAAATTTATTCTTAAAGAATACAGAGGCAATGTACTGCCCAGCAGGTAGACTGCTAATTTCAATGACACTGGATTCGTGATTGTGATGCAGAACTTTCTTACCCACCATATCAAAAATCTCTACCTGATAGATATCTGGCAATTCTAAATCATCAACAACTTTGACAAAAAGAAAATCCTTTGCCCAAGTAGGCCAAACGGCAACGGGAGTCTCCCCACCATGATCAATAGCTTCTACATCTGAATAGGTAAAGTCACCATTGAAATCAATTTGACGCATTCTGTAATAGTTGATACCATCAAGTGGGTCTTCGTCTACGAATTGATACTCTTGGGGTACAAAGGTGGTTCCTTGTCCATTAACAAAACCAATGACTTCCCAATCTAGGGCAGAGGCAGAGGCTCTTTGGATTTCAAATCCTTCATTGTTCAGCTCGCTTTCCGTTCGCCAGCTAAGTTCAATCCCTACAGAACGCAAAGCCCTTGCATCAAAGTAGGTCATTTCTACTGGTGCAGCAGCACAAACGGAGCCTGTACAAGCAGCATCACTATAGCCAGCAGCATCCCCTGCATTTCCTGTTCCGACCACCGTACCACACCAAAAGTCACAATCATTACCTGGAAAGAGAAAATTTTGCACACAGGCAACAGGGGTACCTGGGTTGCAGCAACACCAGTTTTGGGCAGAAATGGAACTCAAAGTCAGACTGAGTGCCATAACTAGACAGATCCTAGAAGAGACAATAGTAAAGTTTTTTTTCATCATTATTCATTTGATTTGGAGAGTTTGGAAATATTTTAAATACTTCGCATTAGGTCTTTTTTAGCCATGGTTATGGCTGGGTAAATGTACGAATTTATTCAATAATATTAAAACTATTTTAAATATAAATCAGCAAGTTCCTTGCCAACTTATCTCAATGATTATTAATAAGTTAGGGCCTTTCTTTTCTTTCGGAACTACGCTTGCTATTACCGCATAATTTAGCTAATTTTGAAAATGGATGAGTGTATTCTTTCCAATTTCCTTTTCAAGGATATACTCTACTCACAATCTACCGAAAACCAGATGTTATTTCTGATGGTAGATTGCTCCTCTCAACCGATTTTCTAAAGTAATTCAGTGGTTTCCAAAGTGGAGACCATGCCGCTGTTTATTATTAATAGCTTGGGCTGTGACGGGTAGCGTCATGGCTTAAGGTCATTTATGCATCAATCTAATTTATTCGTATACGTGCGACCTCAACAAACACTGCCATGAACATATCTATAAAACTCAGCAAATTGCTTGCCGGAATTTTCCTGCTCTTTGCTGCGGGCAATCTCCAAGCCCAATGTGCTACAGGAGAAACCTTTTTTTCCTTTTGTTACGGAAATGGCGAAGTCAATACAGTCGCTTTTGAAGTCTGTCCAAGTGCAGGAATGGCGGCAGAAGCCACTATCCTACAAGGCGCCTTTGGCACCTTCGACAGTTTTGATAATCTCACCGTTTATCAAGGTACTTCTGGCTCAGGAACCAGTGGTGTTATCCTTTTTGGCCCCGCCAATGGCGACCAAGCTGGTCAAGTCATCTCTGGAAACATCGCTGATGAATGCCTGATCTTTGTTATCAATAGTGATATGTTCATCAATAGCTGCCAGGATATGACCTTCCCAGAAGTAGAACTTCAAGTCTGCGGAAGAAGCATCGCCCCAACAGTCGCTTTCACCGCTCCCGCTGATCTTTGTATCAATGTGAGTGTTCAAACTGGCCTTAGTGGTGGTTTACCAACAGGCGGGGTTTACAGTGGCCCTGGTGTAACGGATGATGGAAATGGAATGACTTACAGTTTTGATCCAGTAGCAGCTGGTGCTGGTGTCCAAACGCTGACTTACACCCTTGGCGGGGGCTCAGCAATGGATGATGTTGAGGTATTTGCTATTCCTGCCACTACTTTTACCGCTCTGGCTGACCTATGTATTGATGCTGGTATTCAAACGGGCTTAGGTGGGGGTATGCCTACGGGTGGTGTATACAGTGGTCCAGGCGTAACAGACGATGGGAATGGAATGACTTACAGCTTTAATCCAGCGATTGCGGGCTTGGGTGTACATACCATAACTTACACAGAACCAAGCATATGTGGAGCTACAGCAATAGATGATGTCGAGGTGCTTGCAGCCTGTGGATGTCCTGCTGGACTCACCAATTTTTTCTACTGTTTTGGAAATATCGAGATTAATACGGTCGCTTTCGAAGTTTGTCCAACAGCTGGTATGGCCGCCTCTGCGACCATCGTAGCTGGCGAATTTGGTATTGATGATAACCTCACGGTTTTCTCTGGTGCCAGTGGCTCTGGCACGAGTGGCGTACAAGTATTTGGGCCTTCAACAGGCAACCTAATGAATAGTGTAATATCGAGTGGCGTGGCAGATGATTGTCTCATTTTTGTCGTCAACACTGGTGGGTTTGGCAGTTGTCAAGATGGCTTTGTTAGCACTGGCCTAACTGTTTGTGGAGAAAGTGTTGCGCCCTCTGTCAATCTTGTTGTACTGATGGATTGGTGTATCGATGATGGTTTACAAACGGGATTGAGCGGAGGTACTCCTACAGGTGGCGTATACAGTGGCTCTGGGGTAAGCGATGATGGAAATGGAATGACCTACACTTTTGATCCAGCAGCTGCTGGTGTAGGATCTAGCATCATAACGTATACTTTAGTAGGGGATTCAGATACCGATCTGGTAGAGGTATTCAATACCCCAACTGTGAATTTTACAGCTCCAGCTGATCTTTGTGAGAATGTAGCGTCAATGGTTTTCTCTAATCTTGGCACCCCCTCGGGCACAGGAGGCATGTACGCTGGCCCTGGTGTGACAGATATTGGCGATGGTGTCAACTTCATTTTCAATCCAGCTACTGCTGGCGTAGGCGTCCATACCATTACTTATAATTATACAGACGGCAATGGCTGTATGGGAAGTGCGAGTGACGATATTGAAGTATTTGCTATTGTTACGGCTACCTTTACTGCATTGGCTGATCTTTGTGTTGATGCAGGTGTTCAAGCAGGACTTGGTGGTGGTACACCAACTGGTGGTACCTACAGCGGTCCTGGGGTAAGCGATGATGGGAATGGAATGACCTATAGCTTTGATCCTGCAGCTGCAGGTGTGGGTACGCATACCATTACTTACTCGATTACGAATGGCGCTTGTCCTACTTCTACGGCGATGGATGATGTAGAAGTTTTTGCACTTCCTACCGTTACTTTCACGGCTCCAGCTGATCTTTGTATCGACGCAGGGGTACAGAGTGGACTTGGTGGTGGAATGCCAACAGGTGGGGTATACAGTGGTCCTGGTGTTATTGATGATGGAAATGGAATGACCTATAGTTTCGATCCCGCTGCTGCAGGTGTTGGAATACAAACCATCACCTATACATTCGCTAATGCAGGTGCTTGTACGGATGCGGCAATGGATGATATTGCGGTCTTTTCCTTGCCAACCATCACCTTCACCGCTTTAGCCGACCTTTGTATTGATGCAGGTGTTCAAAATGGACTTGGTGGCGGTTTGCCAACAGGTGGCACCTACAGTGGTTCTGGCGTAACAGATGATGGGAATGGAATGACCTATAGCTTTGATCCCGCTGCTGCTGGAGCAGGCATCCAAACCCTTACTTATACTTTTACGGATGGCAACGGTTGTTCTGCTAGTGCGATGGATGATGTAGAAGTCTTTGCACTACCTAATGTCACCTTTACCGCATTAGCTGACCTTTGTATTGATGCGGGTGTTCAAACTGGCTTAGGTGGTGGAATGCCAACAGGAGGACTTTATTCTGGTCCAGGCGTTGCGAACGATACCGCTAGCATGACCTATAGTTTTAATCCCGTTGCAGCTGGTGTAGGTACACATACCATTACTTATACTTTTACGGATGGCAACGGTTGTTCTGCTAGTGCGATGGATGATGTAGAAGTTTTTGACTTACCTGTAGTCAGCTTAAGTACTGCCCAATTCTACTGTTTAGATGCGCCCATTCAAAATATCCCAATAGTGGGTGGTTCACCCAGTGGCGGTGTCTACAGTGGCCCTGGGGTAACCGATAATGGCAATGGAACCAACTATTTCCTCGATCCAACAGTCAATGGCCCTGGAACCATCACGATTACTTACACCTTCACAGATGCAAATGGCTGTACCGATATAGCTACTTCTAACATTGATATTTTCGATTGTGATTTTGACATGACCGATCCTTGTTTCTGTCTAAATAATGCTTCTACTATTGATGTAGATGCAGGAACAGGAGGCGATGATGGGCAGTTCGCAGAAATGATCTCCGTGATTGATGCCAATGGAATGGCACTTCCCTCTAACCAAATATGGACGGTTACCACAGCAACTGGTGCTTTTGATGCCAATAATGTTCCTGCCGTAGGTATGCAAAGTACAGGAGTGCCTATTGCTACAGATGGCTCTGTAACCTTGACCTTTAATGCCGTTTTAGGCACCTATGAACTTCCATTTGTTCATGTAGATGCCATAGGCTATAGCATTACGGTAGAAGGCCCATTTGGACAGGGAAGCCCAGTCAATCAAAGCCTTACCATAGGTAATACCTGCCAATACCCCAATCCAGAATTTAACCCAATGCTGCCAGATCAAATCTGTGCAGCAGATATGCCGATCACCCTTGGCGGCACAGATACCAATGGCAATGGCGCGGATGCCATTACCTTTTTTATCAACGGCACTCCTGCTACCGTATTTGATCCAAGTGCTTTGACACCTGGTAATAATACGGTAGTCATGGTTTTCAACGGTGCAGATGATGGCAATGGTGGGATGGGTACCGCCATGAATCCCGCCTCACCTGGTTGTATCCAAAATGTACAAGATGTGGTAGAAGTATTGGCTGGTGCTCCTCCAACAATAAGCTGTCCTGCTGATAATTTTGGACTACCCCTTGGTTGTAATGTTACAGTCCCTGCTGCAGCTACTACCTTTAACATAACAGGTGGCCCAAGCCCTGACCCAGCACTACCTACCGTCACAGATGGCTGTGGAACAGCTACGCTTAGCTCAAGTGATGTCACTACTGATAATGACTGTATTCGCACTGTTACCAGAACTTATACAGTGACGGATCAGTTAGGCAACACCGCTACCTGTAATCAAGTCTTCACATTCACTGTCGACATGACCCCACCCACCTTCGACCAAACCCTCCCAGTAGATGTAACAGTGGAATGCGATGCCATCCCCACTGCTGAAGTTCTCACCGCTTCTGACAACTGTGTCATGCTCGAACCCGTGATCTTCATCAATGAAATCCACTATGATAATACTGGAGGTGATGTCAACGAATTTATTGAAGTAGCGGGAACGGC
>JBCBDH010000055.1:0-16503 GCA_038529855.1 Bacteroidota bacterium
CCAGTCACTACGACGTCGTCACTAAAGATTGTTACCGCTCCATACAAAGCATCGTAGACTTAAACTCTACAGCAGAGCAACGAATCGACGCACAGGTTACCTGGACTTATAATGAATTTTCAGATCAATGCGAAGCCAGAGTCTTTTGCAATGGATACGAAATATTTGGTGCGGGCATCCCTGGCCAAATCCCCTATAGTACAGAGGTGACTGTGACCACACAAGGCCCCACTTGTACTCGGACAGTTCAATGCACCTTTGACTCTCCTATCGAAACACAAACGGAAACAGGACAATTGGTGGTTACAACCAATGATCTCACCTGTAGCGCCAATCAAACCACCTACGCCATTTACTGCTTTGGAGAAGACACGGGCGAGCGCGTTTGTGGAGGGGGCTTAAAAGGAGGGGCAACCAACCGATTCAGCTCTATCATCGAAAGAGAGATGCAGCTTCGCGTCAATCCCAATCCATTCAATAGTGAAGTCACGCTATCTATTGAGAGTACATTTGAGCATCAATCTACCATAGAAATTCGGGATGTTACGGGCAAGGTCATCAAGCGAATGCAGCAACATTTGATCAAGGGCAATAATATCTTCATTGCCGACCAACTCGCTGAACTACCTGATGGAATTTACCTCCTGGTCGTCTTATCAGACACTGGAGTGGTCCTGGCACAGGACAAGCTTCTCAAATCCAATTGGAAATAATCAAAATCAATACGAGTTAAGATGTGCTGTAAAGGCACATTTTAACTCCTTTTTAAACTTAATTTTTAACTTTTAAACAGAAAAATAAAAATGAAAAGTAAAACGCTAAATCTCTTTGTATTAGCCCTATTTTTAAGTGCCTTAATCATCAGTTGTTCAAAAGATGATATTCATCCTGGACGAATAGGGTCCACCCCAGATAGCCTCTCTAGTATGTCTACATCCAGAGAGGGAGGGGATATGATGATCGACGAAAGCTGCACGGAAGATTTAGGGGAGATGACAGATCGCTCAGCCTATAAGGTGGTCTTTGCCAGATTTATTGCAGAGTACGCATCTGACCAACAATTTAAGGGGTATTTTTTCAATCAATTGTATCAAAACCACGGCCCTTCCATCGAGAGTACTTCCAATGAGTTTTTTATTGCTGAACATCTAAACGACCAAATTGCTCTTGAAGATGGTAGCTCTCTTACCCTGGAAAGTAGGTTTGGAAAATACCTGGAACAAAATTATCCTCAATACCTTTCCCTACTATCTAAAATGTGTCTTGAATTTTATGACGTCGTCGTAGATTTACCCTGGTACGGCGAAAAGGTCATTCAAAATTACTATGCCAATCAAACATTGGATAAACTAAAATTTGGTGCATTTGGACAGACGAGCTATGTCCTGTGTAATGAAAAATCAGGTAATATTTTATACACTGAAGACGGTGGTCGTCTGATGATTGGCGGGGCAACTGCTAGTATCAATTACATGCCTTTGGCTGTTAAAGATGCTGAAGAAAATATTGTTTTTACCAATCCAAATGACCTGGGTTCTTACATTGGTGATAACTTTGAGGAGTTGCTGGAAAACTCAGTATCCTACAGAGCGGATCACGATTATTCCAATATTGATTTCTCGCAATTTATAAAAACCCTGACTTGCTCTGGTCATTCCATTTTTGACTTAATCAAGCTCAATAATTTTATAACCAATAATACTTCCAGATTGACAGAATCAGATTGCGGGGATTGTTTGGATAATGATGGAGATGGACTCGTCGATTGCTTTGATCCAGATTGTAACTGTGATCCAAAAGAAATTTGTAATAATGGAATGGATGACGATTGTGATGGATTAGTTGACCAAGATGATCCAAGCTGCCCATGCATTGCCAATTGTACTCGGGACTGTATCAAAGATGCAACCTATCTCAAAGCCATTGCCTTCCCTCGTCCTTCAAGTTTGTACTGGATTCTAGGTCCAGGTGAAAACCTCATTGATCTAAATTATGACTTTGTAAACGTAAGTATTTGTGACCCATTTAACTCCATCACCTGCCCTTCTACTTCCTCTGGTACCATCAACAAACTTTTTAGTGGAATTGCTAGTCAGTTTTTCTTTCCTCAGGGCCCCTGGCAGTGGTATGAAGAATATCCCTCAGGACCTCAGCCTTCCTTGGATGTAGATGGTGTTTACTACATTGAAGTTAGAGGCAATCAAGGAGAGCGCATCTTTACCTATTGGAAAGCCTGGCCCAAATACGTCGAAGTAGATTGGTTGATGATGGGAGAATGGAATGGAAATGCCATTGGCGATCAGATCAAATACAGTATTGTCGAGTATGACGGAGTCTCTTTAAATAGTAATTACACCACCCAAGTACAAAGTACCGTCTCTAATCAATTACAAGCTGGCGCCAGCAGTGGAAGCAATCCAGGACAAAATGGCGGCTCTACCAGTAGCCAAAATGCATCATACACCTTTAGTACAGGCATTACCAATACGGTTACTGTCCAGCATTCTTTGCGGTACGAAAAAGACAGACCTTTGGGGGAATACAGAATGTTCTACTGCGATGAAAATAAAGAAATCCCAGATCCATTTGGCTACACTGATAATTGGTACGGTTTCATTCCTGACAGAAGCGGAAACCTTCAATTAGAGCAAATTATTGATCTATTTGAGATTAAATAAGCGTTAAATCACGCGGGCTGCGTGTCGGACTGACTCCCTGCCAAAGTGCCAACGGCGGCAGGGTCAGTCCGACACTGAGCGCTGCCTCTAGTCCAACCCACTAATCATCAGAAAATAGTTTATCATGGGCTTCCCGCAACTGTCGGACTGACCCCGCTTTAGCGGGGAGTCAGTCCGACAGAGCAGCCCGCACTAAAATATCAAATCCTAATCGTATCGCCCCCAAATAAGGGAAGGGTCATGAAAAAGTTTTCACCAAACATCAGCTTCTGCTCTTCCAAAATACCAATGGCGATTTCTTCCCCCATTAAAATGGATTCGTAATAATCCGTGAAGTAGTGCACACCAGCCCAGTTTCTACCAATGGAGATATTGGAGGCCAGCTTGTTGAGTTCACCTTCGACGGTGAGATGGGCGGCATTACCCTGGCGGTCATAGACGGGAACTAAGCGCAATGATTTGCCATCGTCAACGGAAACAAAAGCCTGATCAGCGTCCTCACCATTGGCCTTAAATAGCTGTTGGCAATCAAAAAAGGCTTTAAGTACCGTGACGCAGGCACCAGCTACTGTCGCATGCCCTGCGCCATAGGCAGGGTGCATGGGAGAGCCTTCCGTAAAAGCCATTGGCAACAAATAGTTTTTCCCATCGTGATTACCCGTCTCTGATAAGGGACCATTTTTGTGGTTGATTTGTGCCAGTATGGTGGTCTTACCTCCAGTACCTATATCTGCCCTCATCTTGAGCAGCTCTGGCGCCATGTCCTTCAATTTATCAGCCTTGGTAATTCGTGCAGCCAGCACTTCTGGCCGACAACGGCGATGGATATTGTACTTCTGGAAGCGAACCGCTTTGAGCGCTCGAGTCGCTACTTCTGTGACAAGTGATAAGATATGAGGACCACCAAAGTGAGCAAATCCCTGCTGATGATCTCTATTGTCATCATCCTGAAAAGGAATACCTGGATCAAAAGGAACCCCCTGACCCAATAAAATCAAACAGGCATTTAGATAGGCTTCATACAGGGCATCGTAATGTACATAGGTAGCCAAATCTCTTCCCGTGTAGATGAATCTTCTAGTTGGCACCTCTGTTGTTCCAAGCGGGGAGTCAGGAGCATTGCTTACATATTGCTCTAAGCCAGCTACATTGGCTGCATTCTGAACATCTAACCATTCTTCCCATTTGGTCATGTAGTTGATCGGCAAAGCTGTTCTAACCCTTTGGTCAATGGATACCGCACCATAACTAATCAATCCATCTTCTGGCGCTCTTTCAGCATCATTACTATTGATTCCTGTATTTCCAATCAGCATAAATTGGGACAGATAAGGACCTACATCATCTCCACGGGTAATACCTCGAAAGGCACTGCCTGGATTGGGGCACTGCCGATTACATCTTCTGGCTTCTTCTTGTTCGTTGAGCTTTAAGACTTCATCAGAAAACCAATCTAGATTTTTTAATTCATTGGTCAATGCTAAGAACTCCCGTACTACTGTAATTTGCGTCCCCATTTGTTTCAGGACGGTATCTTTTTGTATAGCAGCATTAGCCAGGTCATTACAAACAACGTCCTCCTTTATATGCTCTTTTTTCAATACTCCAGCAGTTAATCCATTCAGAGGTAGGTCTCGACTAAGCGCCTGGGCATAAACTTCTGCCATTTCTGCCGTTAATTCAGGACTGCCCAAAGCGGGGGCAGGAGGCATCGTTACCGCTTGTGCATCTGGACCTTCTAAATCAAAGGCCAGACCCGCGCTTTGGCTTTCCCAGGCACGTAAACTAACGGGCTTATCCTCCTTTTCAGACTGATCACTATTTACAACACGTCCAGTTCGAGCAATCTTGGATTTCCATATGGGCTCCGTTCTCTCACTGGGTGTCTCACCAGGTGTCTCAATCTTAATCACTAAATCCTTATCCATAATACTCCATACACTGCCACAGTGTCGAAGCGCTGGTGGCCCCAAAGGTGTATCTCGAAAATCCCTGGGATCGCCGCTATCAATAGCTCGGACAAAATATTTGTAATAAATAGGATCGTCCAAAAGTCCTGTTTCGTGATTGTGGGGCATTCCTTTGGTAAAGCTCATCAAATAAGAAGGCAGGTTTTTATGCTCCCCCTCCTTATGTCTAAATCTAAGCTCATCGCTATTGCTCAGATGCCGAGGATGGGGCCTTTGGTTGGCCATTTCGTTCGCCTCATTTCTTTTATTCCATGCATCCGTTCTTCTAAAACTATTCATAAAAAATGGTTGAGTTGGGTTAAAAAATTAATCATTAATTAGCTCCTAGGCATAGCTATTTCTCGCTGCTGGGTAAGCGCTTATCCCAAACAGTAAAATGGAAATACCCATTGGGCCGACAACCACTTTATTTTTAAAAAAGAATGAATGGAAAAATAAATACGGAACAAATAAAAAACTAGAAATTAATTATTTCCCTTTTATTCAGATTTTAAGAAAAGATTCAATTTTATTTTAATTGCAAATAAAATTAGATCACTAAAATAATATTTATTTTTTAACTAATAAAGCTAAATAACACATTATTAACACTTTATGAAAAAATAAATAATTATTAGGTAAGATGTGTGGGCTGCCCTGTCGGACTGACTTCCCGCCAAAGCGGGGTCAGTCCGACAATCAACGGGCAGAAAAAATAAAAATAATTCCCTCCCCCATTTTTTACAAAAAAATCAAAAAACTAACAAACCTGTAGTACACAAGTAAGATGTGGTGAGAAGGTACAGCAATCCCGAGAACAAGGGAAACAAATAACAGGACGATGATTTTGCAAGATGATGCTGTACCACCGACCACCTGCATTGGCCGATAGTTTTTCCATTTCTTTTTCTGTAGGTAATTGATCCGTGATGAATACAGGACCGCCTGTCAACTGCTCGAATAATAGCTTGAAGTCTTCTTCACCAAGTTCTTTTTCGATCAATGCTGTGTTGAGGCTTCTCAAGCGCTGATCCTCATTAAAGGTCATACTTTCTTTGAGCGACAGTAGCGCCTCCTTACTCAATTTATTAAGCGGATACCTTTCTCGCTTGACCAAAGCATCAAAATCACCAATGGTCTGAATCCCAATATCTGTCATAAGGAGCTCTTGCCCCTCATCAAGGGTACTAATCTCTTGATCTAATGGAGCTTGCTTGTTACAGGAGATCATAAATAGAGAAGCCAAAACCAAAAATAGCATGTTCTTAATCATAATGTATGTATTTAAAAGTGAATAAAAGCAGAACATAAAATTCCAGAGCCTATCAAGATGGATAAGCGCTGTACAACTTCTCTAGTACAATAAAGGACGTAGTCTTTACACCGCTTGATGGACGATCTCGTAGTACCAGACCAGCTACTATATCATAGCGAGTACACTACAATCAAAAAAGGATGTGATAAAAGAAATGATTGGGCTAGAAAAAGATAGTTGTGCTAATTTGCTGAGATGGGCTTATTTCAATGCATTGAATAATCTAATTTATAGAATAAATAGCGGAAAAACAAGGTATTTGAGAACTGGAAGGGCCTAAAAAACGATTGAGTCGCACCCTCCTGACTTGGTGCGACTCAACCAACTATAATCTCATGAAATAAAAATTCGAACTTATTATTAACCTTAAATATTATCTTGTTGAAATTGACCGCTTGATCCTTACTGAACCATGAGCTTTCCGGAATTAACCAGTTGCCCTTCGGCCGATATGGTATAGATATACAAACCTGATGCCAAATTCCCTCTTTCGACAACAAATTTTTCGCTATCGAAGATTTTCTGGCGAATCAGACGGCCCTGTACATCCATAATAGAAAAAGTGAGTGGGCCCAAGGCTCGGCGGCTTTCCACCTCAAAAGTGGTCGCTGCTGTAAATGGGTTTGGATACACCTGAACGGATTCTACATCAGGGGTGAAGATTTCCCCTGTGTTGACAATGATGAAGTCCTCTTCCACTTTGTGGCAAACTTCATCCGTCTGGCCAGGTTCGTCGTATCCCAAGTAGATAGCAGCACTGTTTTTAATGCGGGTGGCTGGGGTATTGTCCGGTTTTTGGGAAACTCGGTATTTGACAAAGCCCAGTGATTCCGTCGCATTAGTGCTGCTACCTGGCAGGGATATATCTTCAAAGGTGAACTTCAGGATACCCTCGCCGTAGACTTCAAATGTGTAGTCATGGCTACTCGCCCCTGGACGCACGCTAGCGGGGTCCAAATGGGGCGATAAGGTATCCCGAATCACCACCCTGATTGCCGTATCCATTCCAGTGTTCTGGAAATTAATAATATACTTTAAATCGGTTTCAGGACTAATTAGCAAGCTGTCGCCATAGCCTTTGGGATAGCCCCTCTTAAAGAATGCACGATCGGGTTCGGTTGATGGGAGGTTCTCTTGGCAGTCGACGGCCACAAAATCGTCGGCGTCGTCTTCCTCGAATTGGGTTAAAAAGCCTACGGTAAAGTCGCCGTTAGTCGTGCAGCCCTCGACGGCTACCGTAGGTTGGCTGTTTCCGGGATGACCCTCTGATTGTTCTGCAATTAATCGGTATGTAGCGCCATTGGCTGAAAAATTAATACTTGTTACTTCATTGACTGCCAGATCATCAAAAAGTGACTCGCGCAGCATGATTTGGTCCTCAATAATGATGTAGCTGCCCTCGCCTTGCATACCATTGTCGCCCTGATTTTTGATCTCAAAGCGCACGCTGTCGCCATCACAAACCCCCTCTACACCAATACTGGAACCATCCCAGTTGGGAGCAGCAGGCAAACAAATGGTATCTGGCATAATGTGCGCGCGGATGCAATGTGCTTGAGAAAGCATCGCATCACAATCCACACTCACCTCTATTTCAAAACTTCCTTCCTCACCTGGTGGCAAATCCGCCAGGTTAAAAATCAAACTATCCGCAGTACCCCCAGATGGGGTCAAACCACCAATCACACTTAAAGAAGGATCAATCTCTACGATCATCTGTACATCCTCCGCAGTGATGGTTCCACGATTGCGGTATCTTAGCGTATAAGTATTTTCTGAACAAGGCACCAAGAATGGCGTAGACACATCTACCCGCAAATCTGCACACAGTCTATCTACCCTGGCCTTCACCGCAAAACTGCGACGAATCGTATCATTAGGCATCGTAAAATTGATGCTGTATTGCTCTGTACAAGCTTCCCAATATTCATTGGGCTGAATCAAACTCAGGTTATAAGTACCCAAACCCGTGCGAATCACATACTGCCCATCGGCATCTGTAGTCGCATAGTAAACCTCCCCATTGCCTTCAGCACGAACGGTCCAATTGGCCAGCATCTCGTCAGCCGCATCTATCACACAATTATCATCTAAATCATTGAAGATATTGCCCTCAATATAATTGCTGAAAATATCCCCGTCAGAATTGGTGTGAATCAGATAGGAAAAGGGAATAAGCGTACCTGGAAATTCAAAAGTAGTGCCTACCAATAGGTAGCTACCATCGTGAGCAACCGCTGTGGCATATCCATCTTCAACGGAATTAGGCTGGCCATAGGTCTTGGACCAGATCTCATTGCCATCCGAATCAGTTTTGATCAAATAGAGCTTGCTGTCAATGGGATCATCTTGCAAGCGACCGCCGACGATCAAATCGCCCTCAGGGGTCACATCTACAGAGCGAGCAATTGCCTCCCCTGTCGTCCCAAAAATATTAGCTCCACCAAAACTCAGCTGTCCACCAGCGTCCAAATTAAGCTTTAACCAATAAATATCAGATTGCGTCAGTCCCCAGCGTCCAACAGTCACCAGACTTCCATCTGCCAATTGGACCAGCGAGAATGCCTCATCATCTTCATCATCACTGCTGCCAAAGGAAATATCATCTTCTATATTTCCTTCTGAGTCCAGTTTGACAATGTAAAAATCGCGATTATCTGTTTCATTGATGTATCCTGCTACCGCAAATCCGCCATCTGCTGTCTGAATAACTGAATTGGCCAATTCCTCCCGATCCGCACTACCAATGTTTTGTGTCCATAGTTCATTGCCATCCGCATCAGTTCTAACCAAGAATATATCTGTATTATCCGCGCTGACCTCTCTGTATCCAGCGATAATAAAACCGCCATTATTGGTTAGCGCTACAGATAAACCCTCTGTATTTCCCGTAGTGCCAAAATCTCTTTCCCAAAGTTCGTTGCCATTGGCATCCACTTTCATTAGAAAGACATCATTGGTACTATTTTGCCCATCACTTGACCCAACTACTACAAAGCCACCATCGGCAGTGGCTACCACTTGATAGGCAAAATCAGGAACGGAAGTTCCCAGGACAATGCGATCGTATGTTTGAAACCATAAAAGCGTACCATCTACATCGGTACGCATTAGAAAAATATCTGGATTTTGGCTTGATTTGTAACCGGCCATTAAATAGCCGTGGTCTGTGGTTTCGATGACATCCCGAACTTCTAAATCATCCGTAGGATCGCCAAAAGTCATTTCCCAGCCTTGACCGTATATCGTTGACCATGAGAAAAAGAGCCCAAGCACAGCGACTAATACCGATTTTAGTCGCTGTACGTATTGTGGCTTTATGTAAAACATTAATCTCATGGAAATTTGCTGTATGCTTGTATCTATAAATCTTACACTACAAAAATGGTAGCAATTGCATAGAGAATCAAAGACAAAAAAACGCATTTGTTGAAAGTTTTTTGTAAATTATCAGGGCTTAGAAACAAGCTCATAATATATAATAACTTGACTATCATATTTTTAACCCTAAAATAAATCTTGATCGGATTTTAGCAAAAGTTGAATACATATAAAAATTATTAATGAATAAAAGTCATTTGATTAACATTTTAAGGGCTTGCAGCCGAAAAGAGCTACGGGAATTGAGTAAATGGCTTCGCTCACCCGCTCATAATCAACGGCAAGATGTGGTCCGACTTTTTGATTATCTAATAGAAGATGATCGACTCTATAAGGATGCCTTTTTAGAAAAATCAAACATCTTTCCCTGGGTCCACCCCAAAGAAACGTTTGATGATGCCAAATTGCGGCAAACCATCTATTTCTTTATGAAAGCGATGGAAGAGTTCTTGATCTATACCGAAATCACACAGGATGAAATCTATTCCAAAACGGCCCTAGCCAGGGTCTATCGCAAAAAAAAACTCAGCAGAACTTTTGAAAAAAACATGCGGCTGGCACAAAAACTACAGGAAAAGCTCCCCATCCGCAATGGACACCACCTGCGAAATGAATATCTGCTACAGCAGGAAATGTATACCTACAATAGTGAACTCAAAGAGCGGACCACTTCTTTTAACCTCCAAGAAGTCTCCGATGCCCTCGATGCCACCTATATTGCCGATAAACTCCGGCAAAGCTGTTTTATCCTGGCCCATCAGAATGTATACCAAACCCAGTATGAAGTTGGCCTGCTCAATGATGTACTGAAATACGTAGAAGAACGCGATTTTCTGAAAATCCCCGCCATCGCTATTTATTATTATGGCTATCGGGCTATTCAAGAAAAAGGCAATGAGCATTACTTTCAGCACCTCAAAAGGGAAATTGTCCAAAACGGCCATCTCTTCCCCCGTGCCGAAATCCGCGACATCTACCTCATGGCCATCAATTATTGCATTGGCCAAATCAATGCTGGTGTAGAAGCCTTTATCCAAGCCGCTTTCGAGCTCTATCGAGAAGGCTTTGAGCAAGGTGTCCTCATCGAAAATAACAATGTATCTCGCTGGACTTTTCTCAATGCCGTGATCAATGGCTTAAAGCTTCAAGAATACGACTGGGTAGAAAACTTTATTCACGACAATCAAATCTATTTGGAGGACAACAATCGCCACAGCGTGGTTTGCTATAGCAAGGCACGGCTCTATTACGAAAAAGGCGACTACGATCAATCCATGCACTTCATCAATGAGGCCGAATACGATGATATCTTAATCAACCTCAATGCCAAAACCATTTTATTTAAAATGTACTACGAGCAAGAGGAATACGATGCCCTGGAATCCCTCTTGGAAAGTATTCGCAACTACCTGGTGCGGAAAAAAGTCATGGGCTACCACAAGTCCAACTACCAAAATATCATCCGATACACCAAAAAGTTGCTCAAGGCTAATCCCTATAATCAAAACCAAAAGATCAAATTGCAAGAAGAAATCAAAGCCGCCAATCCGCTTACCGAACGCGAATGGCTACTCGAACAGGTGAAGACCCTGTAACAAATAGCCAGCCCTCATCCGGCCGTGGCCAGAGAGGGCTGGTAGAAGATCATGCCTTTACAGCAATCCCATTGAAGTATTTTCTTACTTCGTTATATATTGCTCTGAATCGGTTCAGGGATAAGCTTAGTGTACCATTAGCTTTCCATTACCAAGCAATTGGCCATCGCCTTCTAGCTGGTAAAAATATAATCCTGTTGTCAAGCCCTCACCATGTAGCACTACATACTCCTCCTGACTTTGTACTTGCTTGACCAAGCGCCCCGTGGCATCGTAGAGGAATAAATGCAGTTCCTTAAAGGAGGCCCCATCCACTTGTAGCTGGGTAGATTCGCTAAAGGGGTTGGGAGCAGCTAGGATGCGAATATTGGGTAAAAAGACCTCTTGCGTGCTGACCTGTATCTGGATGAAGTCCTCTCCAATCGTGTGAAGGGTTTCATTCGTGATAATAGGTTCATTGAAATCAAAGTAGATGGCCGCGCTGTTGCGGATTTCTGTACCAATTGAATTATCGCGTTGTTGCTGGATGCGGAAGTTGACAAAACCATGAGAAGCTGGTTCGTTGACATTGCTATCAGGCAACATGATCTGGTCAAAAGTAAATCGTACCACATTCTCCCCAATCAGTTCAAAATCATACTGGTGGCTACTGGCTCCTGCTCGAATAGTACTAATGTCCAGGAAGGCAGATAGGGTGTCCAAAATAACTACCTTGAAGGCGGTATCTGTACCCGTATTTTGGAAGCGAATGCGATAGTCTAGCGCTACATTTTCCTCGATAAAATGCTCATCACCAACGCCAAAGGGGAATCCTGCTTTATCATTGGGATCAAAAGCACCACGATTGTCTGTGCAGTCGATAGAGATAAAGGGATCAGACTCATCTTGGGGGAACATATTGACAAAACCCGTACTAATAGTGCCAACACTATTGAGACCACAGCCTTCGATCGTTACGCTTGGCATACTGGCTCCTGGATGTCCAGGTACTTGATCGGCCTCTAAGCGGAAGGTAGATCCATTAGCCACCATAGAGATCGTAGATAAGATCTCACCACTATTGAGCTGGAAGGTTTGTGGGGTGTACATAATCACATCCTCAATGACGATGTAGTCAGCGGGGCTGGTCATATTGCCTTGTCCCACATTGCGGATGGTGAAGTTGACTGTTCCACTATCTTCATCACATTCTCCACTGACTTCTACGCTAGGGCCAGTATAATTAGGTCCAGTACAGATAGAATCTGGGAAAATGTGGGCGGTGCTGCAATGCGTCTGACCCAATACGGTCGAATCGCAATCGACATAGACTTCTACACGGAAGGAACCACAGTCGCCCTGGGCTACCGTACCCAAATCAAAGGTATGAATACCATTCTGGGTGCTAAATGGGATGGAGGCATCTTCGATCGTCAGATAGGGATCGAGGGTAAGTTCGACAAAGGCATTCGTTGCAGCTTCTGTACCATCATTACAATAGTTGACACTATAGGTACTATTGAAACAACGGCGGAGGAAGGTCGTCGAAAGATCAACGGTCATATAAGGGCAGTTGATGAGTTTTTGAACAGGAGCATCCTGTGAAGTAGTTTGGCCATCAACAACCTGAATATTGTATGAATCTTGGCAATTTTCCCAATAGGGACTTGGAGGGATCACAGATAGTACATAGGCACCAGTATCAATAAAATAATTGTATTCGCCCAGGCTATTGGTCGTTAGGGAATAGTCCGTCTGGCCATCCAGCAAAACGATCCAATCCTCCAAACCAGCTTCTGTACCATCCAGCATACAGTCCAAATTCGCATCATCAAATACTTTACCGGTCACAAAGCTACCTTCACCAGTTACCGTACCCGAATTGCTATTTAAAGACAACATAATAAACCCACCCATATCATTTTGCCCAATGATTTCGATGGGTACAGGCGTACCATCTATAAATATATCTGTATCTCCTCCCTGGTTGACATCAAAAAATAGGGAATACATCACGGTACCATCAGGAAGGGATTTGGGGAAGGTATTTGGAGATACCCAGGCAAGGCCCATTTCACCAGAGGGCGCATTAGTTGTGGCAAAGCTCGTTTGACTGAGTCCTTCTAATCTAAAACTATCAACAGAAACAAAGGTGAGGAAATTGGGGTCCCAGTTTATGGTGTATTGCATACTGACAATACTATCAAAACCAGCCACTGAAAAGTCGACTCTGACATTTTGATTACCGGAAATATCACTAATATCAATAGTTACTTGGCTATTGCCAGAGAGGGGCAAAGCAAAGGCGAGCAAGAGGACTAATCCTTTGAAAAGTTTTTGTAGGGAAGTGTAATCTTCAGTTCTCATGGGAAATATATATTTTAATTGTGTACCATTAAATTCCTATCACATTACAAAAATCTATTCCTTTCTATTGATTTTCAAAAACAAAAAAATCAATTTGTAGCTGTAAATAACCTTTAATATCATACCAAAATCCGTTTTTAACAGCATATATCGTTTTGCATTGTAAATAATATTTACTTTTTACTAATATTTTTTGATGGAAAAAAGTAGGCTAATTACGGTATTTAAAACCCTGAGCAAGAAAGATATTCGCGAAATGGCCAAATTTGTCCGTTCGCCCTTCTTTAATCAACAGGAACAAGTCGTTCGTTTTTTTGACTATTTGGTGGAATGCCAGCAAGAACTCAAGATCATTCCCAATAAGGAGCAAGCCTTCAAAAAGCTATTCCCCAATAGCCCTTTTGACGATGTTCGCATCCGATTACTCATGAGTGCCTTGCACAAGCTCATCGAACGCTATTTTATCTACAGCGAAGTGGAAGAGGCGGCCCTGCGTTCCAAAATCCACCTTGCAGCAGTTTATCGCAAACGCAATCTACCCAAACACTTTGAGCGAACCACCCGCGATGCGGCCCTTTTACAAGAGAAACAAGACTGCCAGGACGCCGATTACTACATGAATATCTATCAATTGCAATGGGAGCATTATCAATACCTATCCACCAGCCAACCCACAGGCGAACTCAACCTCCAATCCATCTCGGATACCCTCGATACTGCCTTCCTCGCCCACAAATTGCGACAGACCTGTTTCCAACTCTCTCATAAGGCTGTTTATAAGTCAGAGTACAACATTAGTTTCTTACAGGAGCTACTACGTTATATTGAGCGAAAAAATTTTTTGGAAATCCCTTTAATTGCCATTTATTACCATTGCTATCACGCCCTCATCAAAGGCAATCAGGAAAATCACTATGAGCAATTTGTTCAGATGCTCTTTGAATACAGCGAACACTTTTCCAAAAGCGAATTTCGCGATCTTTATTTACTGGCCCTCAATTACTGCATCAAACGCATCAATGAGGGGCATGAAGGCTATTTCCAGCGAGCTTTCGATCTCTACCAGAAAGGCTTGAACAATGATTTTTTGCTCGAAGACGATCGAATGTCGCGATTTACCTATCACAATATTGTGGGAGCTGGCTTGTATATGCGCGCTTTTGGCTGGGTAGAAGGCTTTATCCATAACTACAAAGACAAACTAGCCCGCAAGTACCAGGATAGCCTCTTTAGCGTTAATCTCGCCCGACTCGAATACAATCGCCAACATTACGATAAGGCGATGCGCTTACTCAATACGGCCAATTATAAAGACCTACTACTCAACCTAGCCGCAAAAACACTCCTTCTCAAAGTCTATTACGAATTAGGTGAACTCAGCCTCTTGGAGTCGCATCTGGATGCTATGAAGATTTTTATCCGCCGCAAAAAAGTCATGGGCTATCACCAAAGCAATTATCGAAATATCATCCATTACACCCAAAAGCTGACGACCCTTAATCAGTATAACAAACAGGAAAGGGAAAGCCTGGCTACACAAATCGAAGCGGAAGAAATCCTAACGGAACGCAAATGGCTATTGGGGCAATTGGCCAAAATGGGACATTAAGCCCTATCCTAAACCCAATAAGTCAATCTGCCCAGTAATTCGCTGTCGACTCTGCTCGATCTTACGACGAAGTTTATTAAAAAACCGAATGCGGTTTTTCTCCTCATGGGTACTGATGGAAATGGACTTGCGAATAATGCGTTGGATCCAGTCTTCGGTGTAATCACCCATTCGAGGATTGGTACAACGCAGGAAATTGGGGCTTCCGTAAGTAGCAAAAACGGTTTTTCCCATAGGGGTATCCGCCAGTATGGTATTGCTGGTAAACATCATTTCATTATAATACAAATCCAATTCCGCCCCTTTGGAATGTGTTGGTGATTTGCCGATAGCAAATTTATGCCCGGCCTCTGCCATTTGATCGATATAATTGACCAAGGTCAGTAGCTTATCACAAAGTACAAAGGCATCATTGGGATCGATAAAGCCTCCGCTACTCACATAATATTCCATTTGATTGAGGGTATTATCGAGGATATTTAGATGCCAGAGTTCGGTACTGGGGATGTTGTAATACAAGCGAACGATTTCTTGGCTCAACTGAATGGATTCTGTTGGAATGTCGCTGAATTGAAATTTTCGGCCATTCCAATCTTCAAAATTCCAAACCGTTCGTGCCCAGACATATAGTTTAAAGGCAATGATTTCAGGCAGGGCGCAGTAATGATAGATGGGTAGTTCAGCAGTGGTGTAGTAAATCCGCGAGCCTTCCAGCTGATAAACGGTAGAAATATTGCGATGTACCTCTTCCAGGTAATCCTGAAACTTATTGAGGGTGCTGGGAAAGGAGCGATAGGAAAAAAAGACTTGATCAGCTTGCCCAAAGATGAGCGCATCAAGCGAAATGTCAAATTCGCGAGCCAATAGTTGGAGTTCATCTGGCGTCAGCGGAGTCTCCCCCCTAAAGCGGCGATAGATGGCATCGCGGCCAAGCCCCAATAGCGTTTGTAGGCTTTCTGCAGCCTGCGCCCGCTTGGGAAACTTTTGGAGGATAATGTCAAATAGCTTTTGTTGTAGATTGGTAGTAGTCATCTCAAGTAGTATTATCACAAAATACCTCAAAACTGGACGCCCAGCTCGGTCGCCATCCGATTTCTGGACTGCTCAATTTTGCGGCGTATCCGATTGAAGAACCACTCCCGATTCTTCTCGGCATGTTGGGAAATAGAATTGGATTTTTTGACGACCCGCTCAAACCAATTGTCCATATATTCACACAACTTCTGATCGGTGCTTCTCAGAAAATTGGGATTGCTCAAGGTCGTAAAAAGTACCTTGCCCTCCACTGTATTGGCAAGAATGGTATTATTGGTGTGGACCATTTCATTGTGATAAAGGGCAAAAGGAGCGCCCGTATCTTTGGAAGCCCTCACCCCTGGCATTGATTTATAGCCATGCTCCGCCATTTGTTGCATATGATGAGTCAGCTCGACCAGCTTATCGCAAAGCACCAAGGCGTCTTCCCCATTGGCAAAACCACCTACGCCTAAATGGTATTCGATCTGATTGAGGGTATTATCGACTATATTCTGGCTCCAAAGCTCCGTACTGGCCAGGTCCTTATAAAGCTGCGCCATCCGCTCACTCAATTGGATAATGGGATAGGGAATCAAATCAAAACTAAAAGAAT
>JBCBDH010000056.1:0-16435 GCA_038529855.1 Bacteroidota bacterium
GTTTGGACAAATACCTCAACTTCCCCAAATTTGACCCACACGGCGATCCCATTCCAGATGCCAGCGGTCGCTTCACCTTTCGCCGACAAGTTTTGCTGATGGATCTGGAGGTCAATGATTCGGGAATCATTGTGGGTGTGCAAGAACATTCTTCACCTTTTTTGCGCTACCTCGATCAGTTGAAACTCGGTCTTGGGGCCAAAGTAGAACTATTAGAAAAATTTGAATACGACGGGTCCATTAAGATACGCCTCGAAGAAAAACAAGAGCAAATTCTGACGGCTAAGGTCTGCCAGAACATCTTTGTTCAAAAAAATCGGTAAGTATGAGAATTCTATTCGTCACCTTATTCTCCCTTTTTACCTACAGTGGTGTAATGGCGCAGGCCAAACCTCAAGTTGTTGCGACTGCCTCTATGCTTTTAGATATGGCCCAAAATATCGCTGGCGACCATCTAGAGGTCAAATGCATTGTCCCTATCGGCAGCGATCCACATCTCCACGATCCTACACCCAGAGATGCACGGCTTGTAGCTAATGCCCAGATGGTATTAAAAAATGCCCTGACTTTTGAAGGTTGGCTGGACGAGTTGATCCGCAATTCAGGGACAGAGGCAAAGATCATTACCGTAACGGAGGGCATATCACCTATTGCCAGTGATCAATATAAAAATGCCAAAGATCCCCACGCCTGGATGGATGTCAGCTTGGGACTTCAATACATCGAAAATATTAAAAATGCCTTTGTCGAATTGGCGCCCGAGCATGCAGCCAGTTTTGAGCAAAACTATGTCAGCTACAAAAAGCAGTTAGAAGAGCTGGATCAGTTTATTCTTGACGAAATAAAAAAGATTCCAGCAGAAAAACGCATCCTCATCACCTCTCACGATGCCTTCCAGTACTATGGCCGCCGCTACGGCATCAAATTAGAAGCAGTCATTGGCACCTCTACAGATGCAGAAGTGCGCACTTCGGATATCACGCGACTGAACAAGGTGATAAAAGAAAATAAAATCCCCGCTGTATTTGTAGAGAGCACCATCAATCCCAAATTGCTGCAACAATTGGCCAGAGATAATGATATCCAAGTTGGTGGAGAGCTATATGCTGACTCCATTGGGGATAAAGATAGCCCAGCCCCCAGCTATATTGATATGATGAGACACAATACAGAAATGATCGTAAAGGCTTTGAGTAGGGATATTGGCGAGGTAGCCCATACTACCCAAGAAAAAAATAGCGGCAATCGCTGGATTTTACTTGGCTTGGTCGGTTTGCTTTTTGTGGGCGGCTTTGTCATGGTTTTTCGCAGAATGAATCAAGTATAAATGACCAAGCAGCATGGGACAAGCAATTATTGAAATCAAGGGCTTATCAGTCTCCTACGAACGCAAACGCGTACTGACCAATATCTATTTGGATATTGAACCAGGAAAGGTATACGGGGTTATTGGTCCCAATGGGGCTGGTAAATCTACTCTTTTCAAAGCCATTTTGGGTTTGATCGAACTCAACGCTGGTTCCATATTGATCAATGGAACTTCTATTATCGCTCAGCGAAAGAAAGTGGTATATGTTCCTCAAAAAAATGATGTAGATTGGAATTTTCCAGCTACGGTTTACGACATCGTTCAGATGGGTCGCTACCCACACAAAAGTATTTTCCAACGCCTTAATGCTGAAGATCGACGTATCGTGGAGGCCGCCTTGGAAGAGGTAGGTATTAGTCATTTGGCCAAACGGCAAATAGGAGAACTATCTGGTGGACAGCAGCAGCGCGTGTTCCTAGCGAGAGCCCTCTGCCAACAAGCGGATATTTTTTTATTGGATGAACCCTTTGTAGGAGTCGATATCACTACAGAAGAACAAATCATCAGGATTCTTAAAAAACTGGCTCGTCAGGGCAAAACCACACTCGTCGTTCATCACGACCTGTCCACTGTCCAGGAATACTTCGATAAGGTCATTCTTCTCAATCAGCGATTGATTGCCTATGGCGATACGGAAAGTACTTTTAATGATGAAAACATCAGTCTGGCTTATGGCGGTCAGATGACCATCCTACATAAAACAGGTATGATTTGAGAAAGGAGATCAGTTGGGAAGCCAGCTATCATAGGAATAGCCGACAACCACTGATGGGTTCATAGCCTTATTTGATTGATGCTAAAAGGCATATAGTATTGTTGTCCGAAGCCCTAAGGAACTTGGGATACGATCCTGGTTGTTATCAAAGCTGTGATAATAAAATACCTCTGGACGAAGCTGCCAAGACTTACCTAAGTCAAACTTCGCCCCCAGCTGCGCCCCCACTCGATACCAACGCCAACGCTTGACTGAAGTCCCATCAGACCTTAGAGAAGTATTCTCTCCTGAACTTCGCTCAAACACCCCAAACTTTTGATCGATCTGACTCAATGCCGACCAGCTCAGTGCAGCATAAAAACGGCCAGCAAAGCGGTAGCTCGCTCCAATTTCGTATTGAATAAAAGATTTATTCACTTCATTGTTTCCATCTCCGCCATTAAAGGTATAAGTAGTAGAAGAGTTGGCCGTAGGATCAAACAAGCCATCTTCTTGATCAGTAGATATAATCCGATCTAAGTAAGACAGACTGGGAATACCCAAACGATCAAAATTAGATGTATTCGCACTATATCTGAACTGCTGTCTACTCAGACGTACAAAGACATCCCAACACTTATTTATGGTGTATAATCCAATCAAACCAAAGCCATAGCCAAGCTGCCCTTCCAATGAAGCTGCTGGTACAAAAGCATAATTAGCTTCTAATCCCAATTGAAAACGCTTCTCCTTTTTTACAGGCTGAATAAGCTTTGATGGAGAGGACCCATCTGAAGGGGGAAGTGGATCGATTTTGAGTGACGCCTCTGGGAGCCATAATGGGTAGTTTGGAAGTAAGGCGGTAGCTGTAGTAGAAGTAGTGGCATTAGGATACGGGGTCGCATTAGTAGCGATTGGCAAATTGGTTTTTAGGGAATCTGGCGCTATAGGGCTTGCTGATGTGGCTTTTAGGACTTTCTCTTTCAGAACGGGTACATTGGGAAAATTAGACTTAACTTCTATCCCATTTTTGGTTAAAGGTGTAGCAGGATTTGGTTGGCTAGTGCGATCTGGTGCTGCCTGATTAGTAACAGACTGGCGGCTTTGATTTTGAGGATTACTATTAATCGTTTGATAAACTGTATCAATGCGTTCGACGATGATTTCTTTGTATACGGTATCTACAGCTGCTGTTGGTTGATTGGCTTGTTGTTCAAGTAGCCATACTTTTTGGCGCGTTTGGTAGAGTGAGTAAGACAACCAAGCCAAGACTAAGAATAGCAAGGCGCCACCCATACCAGCCCACCACCAAATTCCTCCCCTTCTGCGACTGTCGTGATTATCCAGCCGATCGGCAACCGCCTCCCAATCCTCCTCCCTAAAGTCGAAAGATTGGGTCGCTTTTAGTCGCTCCGAAAAAAACCGATCCAATTCCTGATTATCCATATTTGCTACTCTTTTTATCCACAGGCTTTTGCAACATCGTTTTTAGCTTTAATCGGGCCTTGGCCAAATTCGATTTGGAAGTGCCCACACTTATCCCCAGCTTTTCTGCAATCTCGGGATGGGAATAGCCCTCGACAACATGAAGATTAAAGACCATCTTGTAGGAAGGGGGAAGCTTTTGCACCAATTTTAGAATGTCTTCCGCTGTCAATTGCTCTAAAGCAGTCGCCTTGACTTCTACATGTTGAGCATGAATGATGTCGACAAAAGGAGCGGCTTCCTTATACTTGCGGTAATGATCAATGGCCGTATGCACAAAAATGCGATTCATCCAAGCCTTAAATGACCTTCCTTCCGTGTATTGATTGATCTTCAGAAAAGCTTTGACGAAGGCATCATTCAGGACTTCGCGGGCCTCCTCGCGATTGCGGGCATAGCGACAACAAATGGTCATACCATAGCTGTAGAAATGCTTGTAGAGTTGCTTTTGGCTGGCCCGATCGCCCCTCTTACACGCTCGAATGATTCGTATTAGTTCTTCTGAAGTCATATTGTCTATAAACTAACACGAAATAAAAGGCGAAAGGGTTGCCTGGGTTAGAAGAGAATAATGGTTAGCCTTGTAGGAGTGAATTGGCTCACTCCTACAATCTGCGGGAATGCCCGCATCAACTATTTTCTATCACCAATCAATGAAACATAAACTGACAACGCTCTGGATCACGAAGGGCATCCTCATAACGCAAATGAACAGAAAAAACGCCCTCGCCTGTAATCTCCCTATCGAGGATAAAAGTCTCACCAATTGGCTGATAAAGCGTATGGACTACCCTCCCCGCCTGATCACAAACATAGAGATAGGTCACTGGAGAAGCTGCTGACCATGCGATAGTTAGCTGATTGGCCGCTGGATTGGGAAAGAGCCGTAGTTTGGGCTCCAGGTAGCTAATGTCCTTCTCTCCCACGGCCATGCCCTGGCAGTAGTCATCGTGAATCATCAAAATGCAATTCTGGTAGAAGCTTTGCCGCTGCTCTTGAAAAGAAGCGTCTTTGTGGATGTCCTCATGTCCTCCAGAAACTGGCATTAGATAATTGGCTAGACCCAAGACATCTGCCTTTTGGTGTAGCGATCCACTACCCATCACCTTCATAAAAGGCTGATCAAAAAGCCGTACATAATCTTCCTCAAAAGGTACGACCTGATCCACTGTTCCATGATAACTCATCAATGAAGGACCATCGGCATCCAGCCAGTCTTTTTGGAATAGGGCACCAGAACAATTGATTACCCCATTGACCTTGGACGAATAACGAAGATGATCAACATCCCCACTATTGCCTTCAAAACCTCCATTCTGATCTATTAGCTGTTGTAGCGTATTGGGGATTTGATCTTGTGCATCCAAGTAGGCCGTATGCAAAGCCACAACAGCTCCTGCTGAATAACCACCAATGACAATCCTATTAGGATCAATCTGGTATTGATTATCTTCGGCAGCATCCTGACGAAAAAATCGAATAGCTGCTTTTAGATCCCCCATTGCCTTTACCGCGGTATCCAATAGATCCAAGGAATCAGGAACCCCACTTTGGCGAAGGTCCCATAGGCGATAATCAATGCTTGCTGCCACATACCCTCGCTGGGCAAAGTAGCGACATTGCTGCTCCATATCCGCTCGCGATCCAGAAATAAAACCTCTACCAAAAAGCCAGATCATCAAAGGGCGTGAGCTTTTTACAGCTTCTACAGGTGTATAAACATCCAGCATCAAATTTTGTACATGACCAAGTGAATTGGTGTTTTGACCAAATTGAACCGTATTTTTATGAATTTCTTGGAAAATGGGACGGACCAATGTTTGGCCGTCGCAGATGGCAGGGCGCTGTGACCAGCCAGATAGGACAGTGGATAGCAGGACAACTCCCACCATCAGTATGGTTTGTATTTTTTTCATGGGTAGTACGTCGTTTAATAGTATTTTCGAGTATCAGGGGGGGACGATAGCGGGGGAATTTGAGCTACTGCAAGAGGGAGAAAGGGGATAAATTAGCTAGGCTTTGATCGACAAAGCGGGAAAAACCGTAGTACGGCCAAATCAAGTAGGGAGTATTTGGGAATGGATTAGAGTAGGGAAAGACTTAGCCCTACACGGCCATTTACATTTTCACTATCATAGGGGCGAACAATGGCCAAAACATTATCTGTCATGGCAAATAGGCGAAGAGGTCCCAATTGTGCGGCTACATTTAGCCCAATATTATCGAACCTCTCATTACGCATTGCATATACCGCGCCAATCCTCAACATCTTCAAAAAATTTCGCTCTGCGCTCAAGGCAAAGGCTCTTTTGGTCTGTTCCTGAAAGCGCTCTTGATAATACATGCCCGCAAAACGCCAGTTCTCATTCCATTGATACATGGCACTGAGATAGATTTTGGTAGAGAGTTGGGTACTATAGCCAGGTTCATTGCGCTCTTCAAATTGAAAGATGCTTTCCAGGGTATCAACGGCATCATCAAATGATAGATCTTCCACCGTGAGGATGCTTCCTAGGTCTAGTCCATCGTACTCAAAACGCCCCTGGCTGATAGAGTTTCGAATATTTTCCGTCCAATCAATTTGTCCTATATCGATCACGCTGGCCGCCAATTCCCATTTTTCATTAGGTCGATAGCGAATCCCCAGGTCAAAGGCCAGCCCAGCGTTTTGGGTAAAAATATCCTGAAAAGATAAAATATCATCCCAACCATACTGTACCCCTAAGCCACTGATCGAATCGAGGAGAAAAGTGGCGTCAAAGCTAGAAGTATTGATCTCGTAGTCGGTTTCTAGCTGCAATTGATAGACATCGTCGCTAGTAAAAAGGGTAGCCTGTGTTCTAGGTGTACTAATATCACCAATACCTGTCAGGAATTTGACACGTCCTCCGATGGTCCATTGTTTGTGCTCATAGGCCAATCCCAGCCCAAATTCATTGTAAGCAAAACTGTATTGCTCTGGGCCAAATTCAACGGTCTGCCCAATAAAGTCGGCATTACCCTGCCAAAAAAGCTGAGGCAAGGTTTTGGGATAGCGAAGAAAGGTATTGGATTTGATGGCATGGTTGACATTAATACCCCAGTTTCGCCAGCGGAAGCTGGCTCCTATGGTCTCTAATTCATAATTGACAAATAAATCGTTTTCCTCATCTGCCAGGCTGATTAGTCGATCGACATTTAGCACATTGCGATCGCCATCAATCAATACCAGATCATCAATGGTTCCTGCGGTATGAGAATAATTGGCATAAATACTAGGCAGTTGAATCACCAAGCGACTGGATGGCAGCAGGGCTGGATTGGTTTTGATCGATTGGCCGATATCACGCATGAGATGAAGCCCTAATTCCTGTTGGGCCTGTAGTCCAAAACTCAGCAACAGGCAAAAGATAAATGCGCTATATGTTTTTAACATGAGGTGCAATTTTGATCAACAATGGCTGTAAGGGGGTGTTCAGCTAGTCGATTTTGACTTTCATTCCCATCCGCATGCGGACTTCTTGATTGGCTAATAAAGTCACCGATTGCTGACCTTGATCATAGGTGATAAAATTGGCATTAAGGTAAAGCTGTTCGGCCTCCAAGATGCGATCAATTCGGACAGCGTCTAAAGGGATAAAGTGTGTTTTGGCATTTTTTTCTATCACATCACCCATCTCATCTACCAAGGCAGAGCCCACCACGGGGCGCCCTTCGAGAAATAGAGAATCTAGAATAAGCCCTTGGGGATCGGCAAAAAAGATTTGCAAATCAATATCTAAAGGCATCTCATTTTCTGTAACCAATTTGAACTCTGCTTCTTCCGCGTCAGCATATTGGCTCATATCAAAACTCAGCGTATCGCTCACCGCAAAGCCCTTTGATCGGCCGTAAACTGGGATTTCTACCTCCACCTGTACTTGGAAAAAGCTGGTATCGGTCATAAATCCACGAATGGTCGTATCCAAATCTGGATTGGGAATAGCCTCTAGGTCATAGTCCACAGCAATGGGATCTATGGCTAGGATAGAGTCGATATTGGAATTATCTCTAGTAAAATCAAAAACAGTTGTTTTTACTTCCCCAACTTCAGAAAGGAGCGGGTAGGCAAAATCAATCCCTGCATCCAAAAACTCACTTCGCAGCGGTAAAATACTGCCATCTCTCGATATCACATTTACCAGATTAGCCTTGGAGCGAACGGGAAAGCCAAAAGAATTGATCACTGTCATGCGAAGTCTGGGATCGGCAAAGAAAAACTCATCGCCTCTCCACTCATCGCCTAAAAAGCCCATTTCGATGGTGTCGCGTTCCATCTCATAAATCTCATTGCCCATGTATCCTTCAATGTAGGAAGCGACAAAATCGCGAATAATAATAGCGAGCCCGCCAATGGTATCCTTTGTTCCATTGAATTTGATAACTTCATAATGGACATAAAGAGAGTCCTCCTCTGGGCGAACGGTATAGCTACTTAGATCAAACTCAGGGCTTCGATAGCTGGTTACACCTGCTGGCACATTTACAGTATCGCTGAAGACCTTGCCTTCTGGGTTGGTAACATTGGGCAGGGTGAATACAAACTTAAAAGACTCTGGATGCTCATTGAGCCATAAATACTCAAAAGTACCAGTCTTCAAAATCGCATAATCCAGGTCAATCCCACTAGGTACTTCAAAAGGAAGGGCAAAAAGGGTATCTAAAACGGGCAAGGGCAAACCATCCAATTGTCCAGCAATATCAAAGATATCCGAACTAGTTCGCGCCCTCACATCTCCCTTGTAATTGAGAAAAATCATCCCATCGGGATCGATCGTGATATTTGCTGTGCTGTCAAACTCTGAAAGGATATCCTCTACGCTCAGAGAAGTCGAAAACAAGGGAATGGCATATTCTGCGTCCCTGCCAGAGGCCTCCAAATCATCGAGTGTATCCAACTTTCTACAGCCAGAGGTACACAGCATTAGGAAAAGCCAAGCAAACAGGGAAAAGTAAACAAGCTTATTCATCAAGTCAATTTTTCGGGTTCTATAACTTGGACGAACCGCTAATTATTATCAAAAATAGTGATGCCAATAAAGATTAACCTTTCTTTAACGCTGTGGCTTGTACCAACAGCTCCGAGCTTTGTTGGGTTGTACAGTTAGTATACGCAAAAAAGGGCTGAAAGGCGGGGTGTCCTATCCTTTTTTCTAGATAAATTGACGGCGTCTTGTCAGAAAGTGGGCTATAAAGTAGAATTTTAGCTCAAATCGAATTCTTGTGCTAATTCTGGTATTTCAACTCGTGAAAAGCCATTTTGGTTGAGTAAAGTCTTGAAATTTTCTTGCTTATCCCATTCGCCATGTACCAAAAACAGGGTTTTGAGCCCTAGTCGCTGGTTTCTCAAGAAGTCCAACATTTCATTCCGATCCCCATGAGCAGAAAAAGAATCCATCACCTCTATTTCCGCATTGACCAACTTCCATTCACCAAATAATTTCAAGCGATCAATTCCATTGCGAAGCATCCCCCCTGGCGTATCTGGCGAGCAATACCCTACAATTAAAATCGTATTTTTTGCCTGGTCATTATTATTGGCAAGGTGATGACGCACTCGCCCCGCGTTCATCATTCCCGAAGAGCTGATGATGATACAAGGTTCATTGGAATGATTAAGCGCTTTAGACAACTCTACCTTGCGGATATAGGTCAGATTATTAAATCCAAAAGGATTTTCGTCAATCAACATGTACTCGTGCAAATCACTGTCATAGCATTCGGGATGAGAGCCAAAGATAACCGTTGCATTGACAGCCAAGGGGCTGTCTACATAGACGGGAATGTGGGGTAATTTACCTGCTGTTTCTAGTTGATCAAGCATGTACACAATTTCCTGGGTACGTCCAACGCTGAAGGCTGGGATGATCAATTTGCCTTTTTTCTCTACACAAGTTTTTTTAATGATATTCAAAAAGCGTTCAGCCTCTGCTGGGCGACCTTCGTGATCTTTGTCTCCATAGGTCGATTCGCAGATCAGATAGTCAACTTCGGGCATGGGCCGAGGATCGCGGAGGATGGGGCGATCAGGGCGGCCAATATCCCCAGTAAAGCCAAAGTGAACTAGTTGGTCCCCCTCTTTGATCCTAAGGGTTACACTAGCGCTGCCCAGGATATGGCCAGTATCGCGAAGCAATAGTTCTACACGATCATTGATGCGATGCCAGCGTTCATAAGGCACTCCCACAAAATTTCGCATACACTCAGTTGCATCTTCGCTGGTATATAGCGGTACCCGAGGTTGTTTTCGGGCCTTATGGCTTTTCTTTTTCTTGCGCAATCTCTTATTGTAGTATTCTGCATCGCGTTCTTGGATTTTTCCACTATCCAGTAGCATGATGGCACATAGGCTACGCGTCGCATGGGTACAATAGATATTACCTTGATAGCCATCCTTGACCAATTTGGGAATGCGGCCACTATGGTCGATGTGGGCATGGGAAAGGATAAGACAGTCTAGTGATTTGGGATCAAAATACCATTGGCTGTTAAAATCTACCATATCTTTTGAGCGGCCTTGATACAAACCACAATCCAATAGGATGGTATATCCATCATCCAGGGTAAGTAAATGTGCACTTCCCGTTACTTGTCGGGCTGCACCACAGAATTTGATTTTCATGAAGCCTCCAAATTGGTGTGAAGGCGAATATAGTAAGAAAGCAGCACATCAAAAAAGCCACCTTAGGGAAATAAGCTTTTCTCTAAAGTGGCTTTTAGGTTTTTCTTTAAGTATAAGATCAACTTCTCAGGGGAAGCATCTCTTAGGAATTCTTTGAATGAAATTACCTGAGTTTAACATTACCGTGCGACAAGCGCACTTTAATCATGCTATTGGCATCTTGCTGCCCTACATAGCCTTCTACCTCATGTGAAGTATTTTTCTCCTTCTCCATATGCACTTCCATATTTGATGGATAGTTGATACCTGCATGAGTCCCATAGGCTTCAAAACGATAGGCAGCACCATCTTCAACTTCTAGTCGAAAATTAGAATGCGAACCGCTCATTTTCAATTCGGAGAACCCTTTTGACAGTTTATCCAAATCCAAACCCCCAAACTGCAAATCAAACTCCCCCCGCTGGCTGATACCCTTTACATCAAAATCAGAGTATTTGGCATCTACCTCAATGATATTGACCTGGTCGATATCAAAATTGTCATGCCGCCCTTCATTCCTAAACTCATTCACCGTTCCAATCTCATAGGTATCATGTGCAGAATTGGATTTAACCCTAGCGGCCTGATCAATCTCCACCCTAGAATGGCGGCTTTCCACCTCTACCTGATTGGCATTTTTAAAATGCAATTTACTATGACGAATCTCTACTTCTGCATTATTCGCCTGAATGATATTTCCCTTTCCGTGGGCCAGTTCAATCCCCATATTCGCCTCCCCTCCTTCCAAGCGAAAGCTACCATGGGCAACATTGATCTGAACCTCTCCATCCAGAGCGGCTACAAAGGCATCGCCATGTCTCATTTCCAAATCGAGCCGCGCCGTTTTGGGCATACGCACCTCATAATTGATTTCAAAGTCGCTGTTATTAGAAGAGCCCCACCAGTTCCAGCCATTACTGCGGCTTTCTATCTCTGTCTTTGCACTTACATAATCAGCTCCATTCGAAAAATCGACATCTATGCGATCAAAGACCTGTTTGGCACGATCCTCACTATTGGCGTGAACAACAATATCCACCTTAATGACTACGCGATTCTCTGCGCCTGTGACGACTTTGATTTCTCCAAATTTACTCGACAGATCGACCGTCCCATTGGCGCTAATATCAAAGGATTTATCAATTGTCTTGGTGAATTCTTTTTTGAATAAGCCCGAATCTGGGGCTATAGGCCGGTTGGCCTGAAGGCTAGTTTGCCAAGCTACTGTAAGCAACAGCAGCAGTATGCTATTAAATACCCATTTTTTCATCTTCTTCGGATTTTAATGTTTTTTGATAATCGGACTCCAAGCGAAGTAGCACTCGTTCCAATACCTCTAAGCGCGTTTGATAATTGCGAACCATCTCATGGACGATTTTTTCGCGTTCTGAGCTCGGAACTTCTTCTAGTTCAGCCTGAAGGTCTTTCATAAATTGCTCCAGCTCTTTTAAATCTGCATCTACAATATGCTGAAACTCTTCGTAGCTGGCTAATCGGGCCTTTTTGCGTCGAATTTGTTGCTTGTAATACAGTTCTAGATCGGCCATATCTTCTGAGATTTCACTCAGCGGGCCACTAGCCAAAGCATTGTTTTGATTAATCTGCATCCCAATGGCTGTACCGATAAGTAGCAAAGCGATGGCTGCAGCTGCACCGGCAATCCAGGATCGGAGGATGAGCCGACGATGTGGTCGACGGCGATCCAATTGGGCCTCAATCCCCTCCCACAACTGGCTGGGGGGCATTTTTTGATCAAATTCTGAACGCCGTGATTCAATGAAATCTTCTAAATGATCCTTCATTGTCTTAATTTTTAATTAATTGCAGTTATCCCAACTTCTATCTTTGGTTCCACCGACCATCTGTCCCATAGTTGGTGGTTCGATCAAAGCAGTGTTGGGCTTTGACGATCCGGTCTACTAAGTGGCTTGCAGCATTTGCCCGGACAACAAATCCCGCAGTTTCTTCTTGGCACGACTGTACTGTGATTTCGAAGTAGCTACTGAAACCCCCAGAATAGCTGCGATTTCCTGATGGTCATAGCCCTCTATCATATAGAGAGAGAAAACCACCCGATAACCATCTGGCAAAGCAAATATGGCCTTGTTGATGGCTTCTACACTGAACTGAGGTTCTGATGAAGCAGCTGTAGTTTCTTTAACTTCTAGCCGATCATCAAGCATTTCAAAATTTAAGCGCCGCTTTTTTAAAAAGTTGATACAATTGTTGACCACAATCCTCTTGATCCAGGCCCCGATGGTCGACTGCGAGCGGAAGGTATGCAGTTTGGTAAAGACATCCACAAAAGAATTTTGCAGCAAATCCTCTGCATCCAACTCGTTTTTTACCATCCTGAGGCAAATGTTAAACATGGCTCTTGAATACAGTTGATACAATTCAAATTGAGCCTTGCGATCACCTCTTTTACAGGCCTCGACGATCCCCAGGTGTTTCTTGTGGTATTCCAATTGTGAAGTTTCGTTTCCTATATAGACAGTCCTGAATAGGAGGGGTTGCACGATGGGGAAAAAAGTAAGGGTAGAATGTCGTTTGGCTTTACCGCTACTTTCGGACTGAACTCGCCTCTGTGAGATATTCTGGCGTGCAAGGCCGATTCAGGCCGAGAGATATTGCGTTGAGCTTGTCGGATTGAATGGGCTCAATCCGACAATGCAGGCAAGCAGGAACCTTACTTATTAATCACCTTCACCTCGGTTCGACGATTGTACTGATGCTCGTCTTCCGAACAAGATACCCCATCCCTACAGTGGTTGCGAAGGCGGGATTCGCCATAGCCGATAGCACGGATGCGATTAGCTTGGATACCTCTGGAAACCAGGTATTGCATAGCAGATTCTGCTCGGTCTGCGGAGAGTTGGCGATTGTAGGCTTCGCTGCCACGAGAGTCTGTGTGCGAACTTAGCTCAATGGTCATATTAGGATATTGCTGCATAAGTTGGAGCAAATCATCCAGTCCTCGAGAAGCACTGGATCGAATAGCTGATTTATTGAAATCATAGTAAATATTTTCTAGGACAATAACACTTCCTGCATCAATGGGGTCTTCCTTTTTGATGGGGGAAAGAATGGCTTTTAGGCTGATTGTTGTTTTTACTGCCTGACCATTACTTATGGCTACTGCTGATAAATCTTGACTAGCCATCGCAAACTGCTCCTTCTGCCCAATAATCGTATAATCGCAATTCAGCGGTAGGCAAAAATCAAACTGTCCTTGCTCATTGGTCAATAAGACTTCTTCCTCTCCTGTACAAGCGCTCTTGATGCGTACTACTGCACTAGCGATCCCCGCTCCATTGGTCGCTTGATTAATTTGGCCACTAAGCTTGGTACAAGTGATGGGTTGGAGTGACAGGACCAAGCCCTCTCCCATTCCACTAGTCACCGCTGTGTGGCGAATTTCTTGATTAGCATAGCCTTCTTTACTGGTCCAGATCAGGTAATTTTTACCATTGATCATATCATAGTAAATGCTTCCTGATTCGTCAGATTGGAGCGCGAGCTCGTCGGCTTGGGCGGCATCTTTTTTAATGTTGGTAAAGACTAGTTCTTCTGAGTCATTTTCTTTAGGAATCAATAGGGTTTCATATAGGATATTGCCAGAGCGATCCTTCCAGCCTTGGGGGGTTTCTTCAAATACCCAAACTTTAGCGCCAGCGATGGCACTGCCGCTTTGTTCGTCATTGATGCTGAGGCGGAGTCGAACGGTTTTGGGTTTGGTCAAACCCCATATGCCATCTTTGGCTTCAAACAGATAGATGTCATCTTTGCCTTTTCCTCCATCTCGGGAAGAGGCAAAAAACCCAGTTCGGCCATCTGGCCCAAGGATGAGGCCCAGGTCGTCCTTTTTTGAATTAAAGGGCTCTCCCATATTTCGGACCTCCGTTGGATAATCTCCATCAAATTCCACCATAAATAGGTCTAGTCCTCCTGCTCCTTTGTGTCCATTAGAGGCAAAAAACAGATAACCACTGCTGTGCATAAAAGGAAAAAGCTCATTTTTTTTGGTATTGACCTTTTCCCCCAAATTGACAGGTAGGGACCATTCGCCATCTATTTTTTCGACCACATACAGATCCATTCCACCATAGCCACCAGGCATATCAGAGGTAAAATAAAGCTTACTACCATCAGGAGAGAGGGAGGGATGTGCTACATTATATTCATCATCGTTGAAAGGCAGCTCACGAACATTTTTCCAATCGCTTTTGCCCTTCTGTGCTTCGTATATCTTCAAACCCGTTTGTCCCTTGGAATTGGCTTTGGCCTTCCCCATTTCTATATTGTTGCGCGTAAAGTAGATGGTTTGCCCATCGCGACTAAAACTTACGGGACCTTCGTGGAGGTGGGAATTCACGCGAATAGAAAACTCGCGCGGCTCCATGGGCTGTCCTTCGATATCCAAATCAGCGTAAAACAACTCAAAATAAGTTTCATCGATTTTTTTATCGCGCTCGCCGCTTTTGTAACGAGAGGAGGCAAAGACAATCCCATTTTGATAAAAAGAAGGGGAGAAATCCAGGTTATCGGAATTGATCTTTCGGGCATTAATGATCTTTATGCCCTTTTCATATATTTTGTTGGCAGCTTTGCTTTTTGAACTTTGTTGGGCGAATAGAGGGATTGAGCAAGCCAATAAAAGGCTTAAAAACAGCATTTGGGTAAGGTCCTTCATCTTAGAGATTGAATTTTGCAAATCAGCGTCTAGCTATACTTATCAGGAAGTGCTTGGGGATGCTAAACCACTTCAAAATCCTAATTAGCGCTGTAAGTGGAATTGGGGCAAGCCCAAAGCACTTTATTTTAAGTAACGATCAAATTACCGGTTTTTATTATATCGGACAAGAAAGTCCCCAAAGAGTCCAAAAAAGATCGACTAGAAAAAGCGGGGATTGATGATGTCATTCCCCTGGTCCTGGCCAAGACTGTAGCGAAGCACCCCCTCCATACTCCCATTGTGGTAGTCGCGAAGCTCCGTCAATCCCACATCATAAGAGACGCCAAACAGCCAATGCTCAGATAGCTTAGCCGCCAAAAGTAAATCAATGGATTCTCCAAAAGAATCGACACTACCTCCTGAGCGATAGGTGACCCCAGCCGTGTAGCGCCCCGCAAAAATAAAGCTCAAATTGACATCCGCATCCAGCGGCACATCAGGCGAATATTTGATCAAAACCTGGGGATTGAGTTGGATGAGATCATTGACATCCAGTATCAAGCCTGTCATCATAAAAACATGCTCTGACTCTCGCGCTACAATCCCATCAATAGAATTAAAATCAATGTCATTAGTAATCAATCGAGGCGCGGATAAGCCAAAGTAAAAATGAGGTGTATCATAATACAAACCCGCTCCAAAATTGGGAACTACTCGGCTTTGATCTCCTACTGGAATCCCTCCATCAGTCGTAATGTCCTGGGTCGCTTTCAGACGAGGATCATTATAATCCATACCCACAAAGCGAGCAGAGCCTTGTACACCAATACCCAAATTCCCCCGCCCCATCCGAACGCGATAGGCATAACTAGCATTGATGGTCCAGCGTTCTAAAATACCAATTGTATGGTGGCTGATATTTAGCCCCAAGCCCAATCGTCGATTAAGCAAAGGGGCATTGACATTGAGGACCTGCGTCACTGGCGCTCCTTCCAATCCCATCCACTGATTCCGATAAATACCTGTAAAGGTCAGGGCATCTTCGGCTCCTGCATAGGCTGGATTTAAGCCTAGCTTATTGTACATAAACTGCGTGTACTGCTGTTCTTGCTGGGCAAATACCCCCAGATGACACAGGAGGGCGGCTATTAAAAAGTAAAATTTCTTCATTCGCTTAAGGTATTAGGCTAGCCTAGAACCAGCCTTGGTTTAATTAACGCTCTAAGACCAAAAACCCACTGAGTGGTGTTTCATCAGTCCCCAAATCAATCACATAATAATAGGTTCCTGCTGGCAGATCATTTCCATCATAAATACCCGCCCAATCATTTTGATAAGGCGACGCATTAAAGACCTCATCGCCCCATTGGTTAAAAATAATTACTCGATTGCGGGGATAGCGATCTGTAGCTAGGCAGGGAATGAGAAAAACATCATTGACCAAGTCATTATTAGGCGTAAAAATGCTGGGGACTTCGCATTCTGTAATATTCCCTACATTGAGTCGAACCGTGGCTTCTTCACAGATATCTG
>JBCBDH010000057.1:0-16435 GCA_038529855.1 Bacteroidota bacterium
AATAATGATGGATATTCCGACCTGACTATGGTCAATGAAACCTCTGACGATCTCCGCATCTTACTCAATGACGGAACAGGAGATTACAACGATTTTGAACTGGTCGATATGGGAGCAGGGAGTACGCCTAGTCCAAACGAAGGCGCTGATTTTGATGGAGATGGTGAAATTGACCTGGCGGTCTGTACCGCATGGGATAATGAACTGCGAGTCTTGATGGGAGATGGAGAAGGCAGTTTGTCCAGTATGGAGACCTACACGACAGGAGATGGCGCTCGTGGCCTAGGGGTATTAGATATTGACAGCGATGGCAACGACGATGTACTGATTGCCAATCGCAGCAGTAGTAATATCAGTATTTTCAAAAATGATGGCTTGGCCAATTTCACTGGGGAAACCCTAGATTTGGACCCAGATGGAGACGGCGAATCTGGAGTAGCCATTGCTGATGCAAATAATGATGGCATCATGGATGTCTTTATTGGCTATCACGGAAGCCAGGAAATTGGATTGTATCTTGGTGATGGCGTAGGTGGTCTTAGCTTTTCAGATAAGGTTGCTGTTTTTGGGGAACCCTGGATGATTGCTGCAGGCGACTTAAATGGAGACGGTTTTGTCGATGTAGCCTCCGCTAATTCCGTAGGCAATAATATGGTGGTTAATTTTGGAGATGGACAGGGTAAGCTAAGTTCTCCCGTCAGTTATCAATACAACACTACTCGCTTCCCGCTCGCTATCGACCTTGGCGATTTGGATGGTGATGGCGATTTGGATATCGTCACCAGTAATTATACCTCTACCAATTTTGCGGTTTTTGAAAATGATGGTCAAGGCGGTTTTACTTTAGTCAAACTACTAAATTCTCCTGAACATGCTTCCTGCGCCATCCTCCACGATCGCGATAATGACGGCGATTTGGATATCTCTGGTACGGATGAAGGGGACGATGTCCTGCTACTATTCGAAAATGATGCCCCCATCACCAATACTATAGAGCAAAGTGAAGCACTTAGCCTCTCCCTTAGCCCCAATCCTTTTTCTGAAGAGCTATTATTACAATACGAATTGAAGACAGCGGAGTCTATTGATATCGCCATTTACGACATCCAAGGCAAGCGCCTGGTCAATCTATTCCAAGGACAACAAACAAGTGGTCTACACTTTTTACGCTGGAATGGTGCTGATCAGAATGGTCAACTATTGCCAGAGGGATTATACGTTATGATGCTGAGGACAGAACAGCATAGCTTGGCTAAAAAGGTATTGTTTAGTCCAAAGTAGATCACTTTGCTGCAAGGGGTTAAAGTCCCTACAAAAACGCTTCGCTGCTAGAGGTACAATTGTAGATCGTTCGATTGTACCTCTAGTATTGTTAGTGGTTTGTAAGCGACTAAAGGGAGCTGATTTCTGCTTTCATAGCGTAGTGGTTTCTCTTCATGAAGCGCCAGCGATCTCATAAGTGACAAAAGGGCGCTAATCTCTGTTCTCGCAGCGCAGCGGTCTCTCGTCCTTACACACCAATTCCACTACTGATTGGTCGGGTATTTGCACCTATATCTCACTAAATAATTGTATTATGAAAAGTCTACTCCCTTTCATCGCATTGGCGATCTTATTATTGAATGGATCACTATATGCACAATCCTGGGTACAAAGTACCAATCCAACTGCCCATGGCTTGAATGTATTTAACGATGCCAGTATTCGCATCAACTTTAACCAAGACATCGAGCCCAGTACCGTAAATACCGATCATATCTTTGTCTATGGGAAGCATCATGGTTTTTATGCGATCAGTACGACGACTATTTCCAATTCCATTTTTGATCTCAAAGCGGATCGGGCATTTAAGCCAGGAGAGTTGATTCGGGTAGTCCTGACAGATGGGATTCAAAATATGGCTGGTCAGAATATGCCGCAAAGTCATCAATGGAGTTTTCGGGTAAAATCGAACCCAGTTAGTGAAAATAGCTTTGAAGTGAAGGACTATCCTGCGGGGGAGGGAACTTATGATATAAGTGCTGCCGATTGGGACGGAGATGGGGATTTAGATATTGCAGTAGCCAATAGGCTGGCGAGTACAGTAGGGATATTGCTCAATGATGGTTTGGCCAATTTCTCGGCCATGATTGCTTATGAGGATATGAATATGCCAGAGAGTATTGATCATGGAGATTTTGATGGCGACGGTGATTTGGACATGGCGGTAGCCAAGGCAGGATCAAATGAAGTAGGTATTTTGCTCAATGATGGGGCTGGAACATTTCAGGTCAATCCATCTTTTGGGGTAGGGGAGGCGCCTCATGGTGTTCGGGTAGTGGATTATGATAATGACGGCGATCAGGACATCGTAGTTTCCAATTTTAGTGGTGGGAAATTGATGATGTTCAGCAATACAGGAACAGCTAATTTTAATTTTCATCGAGAGGTGACCATAGCCAGTGCTTTGGAGAAGGCCATTGCCAAAGACTTTGACTTGGATGGTGATGTGGACTTGGCAGTTCCGAGTTTTTCATCGGGAAAGGTATTCATATTGGAGAATGATGGGGAAGGGGAGTTTGCCAAATTGGATGATGTGACCGTGGGAACACAACCGCATTTACCCATCTCTGGGGATTTGAATAGCGATGGTTTTGAAGATTTGGTTATTCCCAATTCTGGTTCAGATAATGCCTATACCTTGTTGAATGATGGGTCAGCTAATTACAATTTGGATTTGATCTTATCGGTAGATGGATCGCCTTGGGCTGGGGATTGTGCAGATTATGATGGAGATGGCTTTTTGGATTTGGCATTTGTATCCATAGTGGGAAATAATTTGGAGCTGTTTAAAAACAATGGGAGCGGGGGCTTTATCACCAATGGGACTTGGCCGACAGGAAATCGGCCACAAGCCATGGTTTCAGGGGATTTTAATCAGGATGGTAAACTGGATTTGGCCACCTGTAATGACAATGGCAATTCCATAAGTGTATTGACCAATAATTTCATCACGGATGTCAAAGAATCCCCGATTTTTGATACACAGTTAAGTGCATCCCCAAATCCAATGGCAGGACAAACGACCATTCGATATGTCCTACCAAAATCAAGCGAGCTATATTTGACGCTTTTTGATGCGAGGGGGCAGCAGATTTACGAATGGCACGAAGGCCACCAAGCTGCTGGTTCACATATGCTATCTTTTGATTGGCGGGAGCAAAATTGGCCATCAGGTGTTTACTGGTGCCGTTTAAAGACTGATTTGGGGCAGCAGAGTCTGATGTTGATTTATAAAGACTAGATAAGGAGCCCTTATTTTTTAAGCCCATTTTTAGCAGGTCAGGCTAAAAATGGGCTGATTTTTGCTGTAAACTCTATACCGCCAAGTGCTGAAACCCATCTCTAATTGTCTGCTAAATTTATTTTTTAAGTATAGTAAATTGTTGTAAATCAGTAGATTGTTAATATTTATTCTTTTCTTTTCACTGAAAATAATCTTTCCATAAGCTCGTAAACTGTCATTGGTTTGTGCTACAATTCATCGTACTATTGTACCATGCGATTGAAATAAATACTTAATTACAAAAACAAAAGACATGAGCAACACAAAAATTTCATTAAGCCTAGTTAGCAAGCGTATCCAAAAATTAGAGAGAGAAGGTCTTAACAAAATCAAAGGTGGACTTGTTTGTATGGATCCTCCTCCAATTGAAGAATTCACTTCTTAATCAGCTTCTAGCCTCAAGAAACGATAGGTAAATATCTTCAAATCCAGCTTAAACAAAAACATCATGAAAAAGGCAAGCATTAATCTTAACCAACTCACTAGTCTACTACAGAAGGTACAACTGATCGAACAAGATACACGGAAGCAAGTAAAAGGAGGCGCTGTATGTGCTGATCCTCCTCCGATTGAAGAATTCTAGAATGCGACTTTACCCAATGAAAACCTCAACATCAAAAGTATGAAAACATCGAAATAAGGAAGTGCTCAAGCTCTCTGGCACTTCCTTTTCTAATTTTTCCTTTGTATATTGCAATTCCTCCTGATAATTTTTTCCTTCGTCTATTAGCCTAATACATCTAACATCTCTTCTACAGTGCTTTTTGCCGTCTATTTGGGTCTGTCTTACGTCCACAGAGGCCCGTAATTGTCTGTGTTATTTACTTTTTCATTTCTGTAACTGATTGATTATCAGTAGTTGCGTTTTTTGTTAGTGGTTCTAACAATTCTCAATACCCCTTGTCAAAATCCAGTCAACTGTCATTGGTTACCCACTGTAATCATCGTAATATTGTACTATGCGATTGAAAAACAATATTTAGTTAAAAGGTAAAAACAAGAGACATGAACAACACAAAATTTTCACTAGACCTAGTTAGAGAGCGTATTCAAAAGATGGAGAGAAATAGCCTTAAGCAGGTGAAAGGTGGAGCCTCTGCTCCTTGTGATCCTCCTCCAATTGAAGAATTCACCAGCTAGTCAAGCCAGAACCCTAGAAAACGCTTGTCACTATTTTCTCAATTACAAAAACAAACACAAATCATGAAAAAGGCTACAATTAAACTGAACCAGGTCTTTACTACACTACAAAAAGTACAAATCATCGAGCAAGGCGCTCTTAAAAATATAAAGGGGGGAGCGGTAAGTGCAGATCCTCCTCCAATTGAAGAATTTACCATTTAATTGATGTCTAAGCAGCCACCACTGATACTGCCTCTACATTAATTTCATATGAAAACAATTGAAAAGGGAAGTGCCAAATATATTGGTGCTTCCTTTTCCAGTTTATATAGTACCATCTGAATAGTAGGCATTCTCGCCATTCCACTCGATCTTATCAATTCTCTAAGCCTAATGTGATAAAAGCAGTTGAATTATCCCCTTTGGAGTAGCTCAAAAAGCCCTGTAATTGTCTTTGTTAAGGATATGTCTATTTGTATAAATAATTGATAATCAATGGTTTTAATTCTTTTCTATAAGCTTATTATTCATATAGCCCTTTCTATAATGCAGCAAACTGTCATTGGTTGGCCTACCATTTCATCGTAATATTGTAGTGTGAGAATGATATAACGAATATTACAAAAATCAAAATCCTCCCAATCATGGCGAACTTAAAACTCAATCTGGCGCAGGCTGCTAAAATGACCTTAAAAATAGAACTGATTGAACGCAGCCAAATGAAGCATCTAGTTGGTGGAGGTATCCAAAAGGACCCACCTCCAATTGAAGAATTCTAGGGAAACTTAGATTTTTTGAGAGACTAATTGAGAAAGAAGAAGGGCCAGTTGTTTAGCGACAACTGGCCCTCTTTCTTTACTAGCTGATCTGTAGCTTATCGTTTAAAAAACTTTTGCGTTTGCAATTCCTCATCCATCTGTATCTCCACAATATACATCCCTGATGCCAAACTGCTCAAATCCAGCGAAGTCCAGCCTTGCTCAAAAGTCTGATTGACCAATACCTGTCCCATCGCATCGCTCACCCGCAATTGACCATAGCCCCCTTCAAAAATATCAAGGGCCTCTACATACAAAATATCCTCTACTGTCGTTGGATAGACCTTAACCAAATCCTGTCGCAGATTCAACTGCCGTATACCCACCGTAGGGGAAGTGGTAAAGCGATAAACCGTTCCATCTGCTGGATTGCCTTCAAGTAAAGCGGGTATGTCACTATAGTAGCTGAATATATCTATGCTTGAGAAGCTTGGATCAGTTAAAGGGCCAGACAGATAGAAAAGGGTATCAAAGGTCTCATTACTCGCATTGATTCCTGTAATCAGCCCCATAAGCGGCCCATCATTGCCTTCGTGAAGTACGCTATTGGAGGAGAAATAGTTGCCAGGACCAAAGTGGACCTCAATGTCGTTAGAACCTTCATATATCCAGACTTGTAAATTGATAAAACTACTATCAATATTCAAATCCACGACTTCATTATAATAGCCTGTATTTTTCCACTCCATTTTGAAGATTCGCTCGCCTGGCTCGCCCTCCGTTTTGTAGGATACCTCTGAAACGGAATTTCCACTATTGGTTCCTCGATCAATGAGATCGCTTCCATAAGCCATAATGGCATTGGCATCGCCATTGGCATTAAAGAGATTGGCGTCCGTTAGTGTACCTCCCAAAAACATATCAATGGTGTACAAAGTGTTGACATCGCTGCCAAAAAAGTTGAAATCAAAACCCAATGGCATCGTATAATTGGGATCATCCCAGGTTTGACCTTGATTGAGAGAGGTAGGATCAACTAAATCGTTGTAAGCGACATTCTCTTCAACTTCAATGCGATAAGGATTGGTCCCTTGAGCGATTAGCGAATCTGCAGTACTGAGTAAACAAAGAAATAGTAAAGTGTAAAGAAAAGGGTAGTTCATAAAGCTAAATATTTAGATGATTAATTGATTGGATAAAGGCAAAGACCTTGCCTTAGCAATATGTCCTAAAGACAATGAAGCCATCCAATGGTTGTATCAATACCTATGCTTTAATAAAAATTTAATATAAAAAATACCTTGGGGCTTAGCCCCAAGGTATAATAGTTCGCTTTAGCATTGCAAGTGAAGCGGCTAAGTTTATTCTGATTCCCGCTTTGGCAACATGATCGCGTCGATTTGTTGGCTACGGATCAATGCATTGAGTTCTGGCAGCTGTTTCGTCTTAAGCTGTTCAAATTTTGCCAATTCCCGATCAATCGCTTCGCTCAGCTCATTTTTGACAGCTATCGCCTGGTCAGTGGGCGGAAAGTCATCTTGATTGAGTGAGGTGAGATGCGCCAGTTTATTGGTTAGGCGAATAGGGAAATTTAGCGGGTCTTGAGGACTTTGATTCTGAGTTTGGTAAATCGCTTTTTCTACCTCTGTCATCGTCGAATCCATGCTTTGTGCAAGTTCGTGGATGGCTTTGTAGGTCGTCTTGTCTTCCAAGCGAGCCGTGTATTGTTTGACTTGTTGGCGAATATCACGAATATCCATAATGGCTTGATGGGCCTCGCTGACTTTGTCGCGAATACTCATCAAAAAATCAAACTGTTTTTGAAAGTCCGCTAGCTCCGTATCGCTGCGCTCATCTTTGAGTATTTGAAAGCTAACTTCCTCGCTTTGCTCGCCCCATTCCAAACGGGCTTTATAGGAACCAGGCACTACCATGGGCCCATTGAGCGAGGCCCACCACAAAACCATACCTTTGAATTTTTTGGCATTGGGATAACGCAAATTCCAATTGAAGGAATTAGCCCCTTGCTCGACCTTGAGTTTATTTTCTTTTTCTTTCGCCTTATTGGAAAACTCCCGAATTAAGGTCCCTGATGAAGTGTAAAAACCTAGTTTGACCGTATGCGTATCAATCTCATTTTGGAGATAATAATAAAGATTCACACCGCTAGCGTGATTCATCCCAGCATTTTTGGGCTTCTTCATCTGAAAACCCCTCATTCGATAGCTATCAATAGGTTTAAATAAATGGATCGCTTTATTGGCTAGCTTAGGTTCCATTTGTCGTATAGGTCCTAAATCGTCAATCATCCAAATGCTACGCCCTTGGGTAGCCGCAATCAAATGCCCTCCCTTTAGAGCCAAGTCTGTAATAGGGACAATGGGAAGATTTAACTGGAAGGACTGCCAGTTTTTACCATCATCAAATGAAACATACATCCCAGTTTCCGTACCCGCATACAAAAGACCTTTCCGCACAGAATCAGCCCTCAATACCCTGGTAAAATGCTCCTCATTAATACCATTGGTGATTTTGGTCCATGTTTTTCCATAATCACTGGTCTTGTAGAGATAGGGGCGGAAATCGCCAGTTTTGTATAAAGTAGCAGCGATATAGGCCCCGCCTTCATTAAATGGATCGGGTTCGATGCTATTGATCATACTCCACTCGGGCATTTGGCCAGGCGTTACATTTTCCCAGTTTTTGCCTCCATCCCTACTCACATGCACTAGGCCATCATCCGAACCCGCCCAAAGCAGATCCTTTTTCAGCGGGGATTCTGCGGCAGCAAAGATCGTACAGTAATATTCTACAGAGGTATTATCCTTCGTAATGGGCCCTCCTGAAGGTCCCAACTTGGTCGAATCATTTCGGGTAAGATCAGGGCTAATGATCTCCCAGGATTGTCCGCCATTATAACTAACATGCAGATGATTGGAGGCTGCGTACAACTTTTTGGGATCATGTGGAGAGAAAAAGAGTGGGAAATTCCACTGAAAGCGATAGCGCATTCCTTCTGCCCCATGTCCCATTGGATTATCTGGCCAAACATTGACCGATCTGCGCTGGTCGTTTTCGTGATCCAGTCTTTGCAATTGCCCATCGTAACAGCCACCATAGACAATGTCATTATTGATGGGATCAACAGCGATATGACCGCACTCACAACCCGCTGTACGCTCCCAGTCGTCTTCGTCAATACTCGCTCCTGAGCTTCTATGCCTGATCCTTAGTGTGCTATTGTCCTGCTGAGCAACATAGATGCGGTAGGGGAAGTCATTATCCGTTGTAACTCGATAGAATTGTGCTGTTGGCTGATTGTGATAAGTAGACCAAGTTGTACCGCGATCATAGCTGATTTGCGCCCCTCCGTCATCGCCAATTATCATGCGATTGGGGTCTTCTGGTGCGATCCATAAGTCGTGATGATCGCCATGAGGAGCCGCAGCGGCCTTAAAAGTTTTGCCGCCATCTTTGGAGCGATGATAACGTACATTGAGAACATAGACCAAATCTTCATCTTTGGGGTCGGCATAGACGCGGGTATAGTACCAAGCCCTTTGTCTGATTTTGCGATGATCATTGAGTTTTTTCCAGGTTTTACCTGAATCGTCAGAGCGAAACAGCCCCCCGTCTTTTGCTTCGATGATGGCCCAAATGCGTTCGGGCTTAACTGGAGAAACAGCAACGCCAATGATGCCAAGGGTATCCTTGGGTAAACCCTCGTTGCGAGAGATGTTTTCCCAATTATCGCCACTATCTGTACTTTTCCAAAGTCCTGATCCTTCTCCGCCACTAGACATACTGTAGGGAGTGCGTTTGACTCGCCAAGTTGAGGCATAGATAATTCGTGGATTGCTGGGATCGAGCAATAGGTCGACAGCACCTACTTCATCATTGACATACAGCACCTTTTCCCAATTTTTTCCTCCATCCCTACTGCGAAAAACCCCTCTTTCTGAATGTGAGTTATAGATATTACCCATTACTGCGGCATAAACAACATTGGGATCATTGGGGTGGATGCGAATGCGGGAGATGTGTCGCGATTGTAATAGACCGCGTTGTTCCCAGGTTTTGCCTGCATCTTCACTTCGCCAAACGCCATAGCCAGAAGAAACATTACCTCGAACGGTTTTCTCTCCTCCTCCTGCATAAATGACATTTCTATCAGCAGCACTGACTGCAATAGCGCCCACAGAGCCACCAAAAAAGCCATCTGAAATATTTTCCCATTGTCGGCCACCATCTTCTGTTCGCCAAATACCCCCACCAGAAGCACCAAAATAGAAGAGATTGGGATGCCCGGGTACACCAGTCACCGCAGTAGCTCGCCCACCGCGATAGGGACCGATAGATCGCCATTGCAGGGCACCATACACCGCTTCATTCATGGCAGTAGTATTGGTATTTTTAGCTTTCTTTTTCTTTTGGGCTTGGAGTGGACTCGGAGCGAGTAAACTTAGTAGGAGGACCAATAGCAGGCCGTATTGGATCAGAATCTTCATATGAAACAATGGTTTTTTGATATACGCGAAGATAATCGAAAATTGCAAAAAGGAAAAAACGAGGGGGGAACGGGCGGGGGTAGATGCCCTAAATATCTTTTGGGTACAAAAAGAAAGTCGTATCATCCGCTCTTAGGAGGAGAATACGACTTACTACAACAAATTATAATCCCATGAACATATCCGAAAACTAGGTGGCTATCTCAAACCACCAGATTGCTAAATCGCAATCTTATTATATCTTTGATCTTGGAACTAGATAACGGTGAGTGTCAGATCATCCTGATTTAGTGGCAGGATAACCCGACTCACTGCTAACAAATTATAATCCCATGAACATATCCAAAATTAGTGGGCAGTATCTTTTATACTGCCAGTGTCGACTAGCGACTATATATTTTTAATCATGTGGATCGAATAACGGTGAGTGTCAGATTATCCCGATTTTCGTGGCGGGATAACCCGACTCACTGCTAACAAATTATAATCCCATGAACATATCCAAAATTGTGAACCAGTTTCTTTATAACTGGCCGTGATTAATAATCACAATACAATGATCGGAACTTTTTGATGGGACTTCAAAGACAAAAAAATATATTTGTAATAATATATATTTTTAAATAAGTAAAAAATTATTACATAAATAATTGATAATCAATTAAATTTAAAATTTGTAGTTTTACCTAAGCTAGGCAGGAGTGATAAAAAATGAATAAAAAGTACCCAAAAGCAAGCCAAAAAAGTGCTTTGGATGATAGATTGGTAAACGATAGTAGAAGGAAGGAGACCTAAGTTCATATGTGAAAATACACAAATCATTCCATTTTTATGCCCATCCTTTTTCCCAAATCAACGCTTCATTTGTCTGCTTGTCTTGAGCTTTGTATTTTGCCCAAAATTCAGGGTCGATGGAGTTTAAACATAGCTACTGGTTGGGCGTTTTTCTGTTGTATGCCTTTTTGCTAATGGCTTGTAAGACCAAGCAACCCCTTCGACCTACGGAAAGTTATCAAGATATGTATAGCAGACCACTGTCCAATATTAATATCCCCATTAGCATCGATCTAAACGAGGTAGAGCGTATTATTAATCGGCAAATTCCCACCTTACTTTATGACGACGACAGTTATTCAGATAATAATGGCGATAAGCTGATGATTCGTGCGGAGAAGAGCGAAGATATTCATTTGCGCATTGAACATCAAGAGGTTTTCTACGCCGTGCCACTAAATATTTGGGTGAGAAAACGCATAGCGGGTCTAACTGATGTGGAGGCAGCAGGGGAGCTGATTATCGACTTGAAAACGGCTTTTGAGGTACAAGGCGACTGGTCTGTACAAAGCCAAACGACATTGGAGCGATACCAATGGTTAAAAAAGCCTGTGGTCAAATTGGGCTTGGTGCGTTTGCCCGTCCGTTTGATTGCCAATCAAGTGATTGAGCGAAGCCAGCATACATTAACTAAAGCCATAGATGATCAGATTCAAAATAAACTACAGCTCAAGGAGCAAATCCAAAAAGTTTGGGAGCAAGTGCGAGAACCGCTGCTTTTGTCAAAGGAATACAATATGTGGGTGACTATCCGTCCACAACAAATCGCCATGACGCCATTACACGGAGCAGGTGATTTTGTGAAAAGCACCATCAGCATCGCTGCACGATCAGAGGTTTTGATTGGCGAACGCCCTAGTACCCAACCAGATTCTATACTCCCGCCCTTTCGAATGCTGGAATCTGCCCAAGAGCAATTTACACTTCAAGTCCAAACCCATATCCCCTATAAGGAAGCAGAAAAGATAGCCAAGCAATACCTGCTGGGGGAAACTTTTGAACATGCCAATCAGAAAATTCGCATAGAAGACATCAATTTATATGGGCAAAATAACCACTTGGTGGTCAATACCCGCGTTTCAGGAGCTTATAATGGACACATTTACCTGACAGGCATTCCCGTTTATGATACCCAAAAAGAGGTCATTACCCTGGAAAAACTGGATTACGAATTGGATACTAAAAACTTTCTGCTCAAAAGCATCAGTTGGTTGTTTAAGAAAGGGATGAAAAAGCGAATCAGCGAGGGCATTCGATTTCCGCTAGGGGAAAAGATGGCAGAAATCCGCGAAATGTCTGAAGAAAAACTACAAGCTTTTGAGCTCACCCCTGATATTAAACTAGATGGCCAATTGGAAGAATTAAAAGTAGAAGGGACTTCGCTTAGCCCTAGTGGCATTCAGGCAGAAGTGCGAATTAGCGGACAAGTTAACTTAATGGTCAAAGGATTAGAGCAAGACCTTTTTCCAATAGCAAAATAAAAAGATCAATGAACTTTGCCATTTCAGCAGGGCATGAAGATACCTTGGCGCCCGCCAGAGAAGTTTTACAAGCAGGGGGTAATGCTTTTGACGCGGCAATTGCCGCTTTCGTCGCCTCTTTTGTTACCGAACCCTGTATGTCATCAGGGGGGGGGGCGCTTTTGCCTTGGTTTTAACGGCAGAGGGGGAAGCACAGGTTTTTGACGGTTTCTGCCAAACGCCCAAGCTCAAACCCATGGATGCGCCTTTGGATTTTCATCCCATTACAGTCGACTTTGGAGGTACACAAGAGGTTTTTCAAGTTGGCAAAGCTGCCACAGCTGTCCCAGGGAGTATTGCCCTCATCTTTAGCTTGCATGAGGCGTATGGGACCATTCCCCTATCAGAACTTTTCTCCCCAGCTATGGAATTGGCGAAAAGAGGGGTCGTGGTCAATGATTTTCAGTACGAAGATTGGGAATTACTGGAAGATATATTAAGACTCGATCCCAAGGCCAAAGACATTTATTTTAAAGACGATCAACTGCGAAGGGTAGGAGAGCGCATGTACATGCCTGGCTTTGCTGATTTTCTGGACTATCTGGCTAGAGAAGGTCGAAATGCCTTTTATCAGGGCGAGGTGGCTCAAAAGATCGTGCGCGATTATCAGCAAGGGGGTGGTTTTCTTCGTATGGAGGACCTAAGAGATTATCAAATCGTGCGGAGAAAACCCCTGCAATTCACTTTTGGTGAACATCAAATACTGACCAATCCTTTGCCATCTACTGGTGGAAGTATACTCGCCTTAGCTAGTGCCCTTGGGTCTTCCATCCAGCTGCCAAAAGATTATCGAGAACTCAAGCACCTGGAAGAACTCCATCAGCTACTGGAACAATTAGCTAAAATACCAAAACAAAAAGAACGACTGCAAAAGGAACTGGAACGACTCCAACAAATCCAACAAGCGCCCAAAGCTTCTCAAAATGGTCATCAAAACGGGCAGCACAAAAAATGGGGGAGTACCTCTCATTTTAATATTGTCGATCAATGGGGCAATGCCATCAGCTTGTCTACGACGAATGGAGAAGGCTGTGGCTACTTTGTAGAAGGAACGGATATTCAACTCAATAATATGCTTGGAGAATCCGCTTTACTGCCCAATGGATTTCACTCTTGGTCATTGGACGAAAGACTTTCTTCCATGATGGCGCCTACGATGCTACTAAATGATAAAGGCCGAGCTGAAGTTGTACTTGGCAGTGGTGGTGCAAGCCGTATTCCTGGGGCTATTTTTCAAGTCTTATTATACCTGTCGCATTATGGATTGGATGTGGAAGCCGCTGTGAATGCTCCCCGTTTGCATTTGGAACATGGTGATTTTAATCAGGAAGTGGGTTTCCCCAATAGATTAGCGGAGGAGCAAGTACCTCAGCGCTATATTAGATGGGATAAGCCTTCTCTTTTCTTTGGAGGGGTACACACGATTGTGAATCAAAAGGGTCGACTTCTAGCAGCAGGTGACCAACGGCGAGATGGTGTTGCCTTTGTTGCAGATGAAGCATAGCGGATTGAAAACGCTTGGTTTGGGCTTCCAGGTGAACAATTTATAAGGTTTTTTGATATATTTTATGTACTTTGCATCATATCCAAAAACCGTAAGCCATGAACGCATATAAAAACCTCCCAAACTTGGGTGGCCTTTGCGTAGCCACCCTTCTTATCCTTTTTTTACCATTTACTTTTTTTGCTAATACCATTATCTATGTCGACATGGACGCGACCAGCGGAAGCGACAATGGTACTAGCTGGCAAAATGCTTTTATCGACCTTCAATCAGCACTGGATTGGGCCAGGAATAATACAGATGTTGCGCAAATCTGGGTTGCTGAAGGCACCTATTATCCTACCACTAGTCTAGACCGCGACGTCTCTTTTGAACTGGTGAATGGCATCGCCCTCTACGGAGGCTTCAAAGGCAATGAGTCTAGCATAGCTGATCGTCTCCCCAATACGCATCCTACAATTTTAGATGGAGATATTGGTATTTTAGGGGATCCCGCAGATAATAGTCGTCATATTGTCCGCGCAGATGGTATTACAGAAGCAGGTACTTTGATAGATGGCTTTTCTATTACCAATGGACAGGCTGATGGGGCAGATTTAGATGGGGTAGGAGCGGGCCTGTTTATTCTGAGCAAAGAACCTGGGCAAACCACTGTTCTACAAGTAAATCAATGTGATTTTTACAATAACCTCGCCTTCTATGGCGGTGGCTTAGCCAATTATGCCGTCAATGGCGCTACTGCGGAGCCTGTAATTGCCTCCTGTCGCTTTTACAATAATTTTGCAGAACGGGCGGGTGGAGCCTATCACTACAAAGGAGTAGGAAGCCAAATTCACGCTGATTTCTACAATTGCACTTGGTATGAAAATGAGGCGATCAATAGAGGGGGAGCCATTTGGGGACATGGAAAAGATGGCCAGGTGATCGACATTTTATCCTGGAATGTAGGATTGTTTAATTGTATTCTTTACGATAATATCGCTCCTCGTGGGGCAGCGATCGCTGCTCAAGATGACAACTCCATTTTTCGAATGATGGCGAGGAATTGTACTTTTTACAATAATGTGGCTACTCGCGGCGATGCGGTTTATTTGCATTTTAATGGAACAGCTGAATTGGGCAATTGCTTGGTTTGGGAAGGTACAGACTTCTTTTATAACCTCAATTTCTCAACGGATTATCTACGGGTGGTCAATAGCTTGGTACAAGACGACTCAGATGATCAGCAAGAGTTGGATACGCCAGAATTTGTAGATGCAGATGCCCGTAATTTCCAATTGCAGGCTTGTTCGCCAGTAATTGATAAAGGGGTAAATTATGGAACTCCTATCGCTACAGATCCCTTGGGTAATCCTCGAGAATACGGTGATCGTGTCGATATGGGAGCCTATGAATTTGTAGGCACCAGCATTAGCTTGCCCATCGTCGAACAACCCAGCAATGTACTCCTGGCTGATGAAGCCTTTACAGATATCAATGGTTGGACCCACTTTTACAATTGCGAATCAGACCAGTTGCTTTTATCTCTTTTTACGGATGGACAATCTATTGGTACACCTGGGGTTGATGGTTTCGAGGTTAGCATTGTCACAGCAGCTACCTATGGCACTGCCGCACTCAACCTCAGCCAGGCTGATTATCTGGCACCTGATGAAGATGGCTGGTTTGTCATGAATCGCTATTGGGACATCAATAATGCACAGCAACCCATTGATCCAGTCAAGGTTCGTTTTTACTTTGCAGATCAGGATGTCATGGATATCAGTAATAGCTTACTCAATAATACTGGGACAGAATTGGGCGATGTACGCGACCTAGAATTTTTCAAGGTAACGGGTAATATCGACCCTCATACCTCAGGTGTCTTGACTGCTGGCGGCCAAATTTCCCGCTATGTCTACAGTCCTGATTCTTCCTCCTTACATAATTGGACTTTAGGTGATTTTAATGGTCAGCAATATGCTGAGTTCAAGGTAAGCAGTTTTTCTGGCGGCTCTGCTGGTGCGCTTTCCGCACTCCCCCTCCCAGTAGAACTTCTGGCTTTTGAAGGAAAACGCAATGGACAAAGCATTGATCTCCAATGGATAACCACCAATGAGCAAAACCACGATTATTTTCTTTTGGAGAAATCAAGCGATGCCCGCTCCTTCCTCCCCGTCGCTATGCTCCCCGCTCAAGCTGCCAGTGTTGAAGTAGAAAGCCTCTACAAACACAGCGACCCTGCGCCCTATCGCGGTAATAATTACTATCGCCTCAAACAGGTGGATACAGATGGCAGCTATGCCTATTCCAATATCCTTACTGTGGCCTTTAGCAATGATGCGGCTCAAGTAATCGCCTACCCCAATCCAGTGAATGAGCAATTATTTGTTCAATTACCAGAAGAAATAGAAGGTCGCGTTACGCTGGAAATCTGGGATGCCCTACGCCGCGTCGTCTACACTGAAGAGTTGACCCAAAATACCCAAGCCCTACTCACCTTACCTACTGGTAATTTGGAGCCTGGCTTATACACCTTGAAAATCAGGGGAAAACGCTACCGTGCTTATCATTCCTTTGTAAAAATTGGCACTTGGTAGATGAGGAGCCCGCTTGTGGGCCGTCTCTCGGAGTGAATTGGCTCACTCCGAGAGTCGTGCGCCTGCCTACAGCAAGCTCGCTACGCTCCAAGCCCCAATTATATAAAGGTAAAGCTAAGCTCATGCCCACCCTTTACCCCCCGCTCAATAATACAGCCCCAAGGAATAGCTTCCCAAACCCAGCACACAAAAGAAATCTCGCTCCCCACAGTTCAGCTCCGCTGAACGATCTCGCAGCACAGCGATCTCGCTTCCACCCACCCAAACAATCCCTAAAAATTTCCC
>JBCBDH010000058.1:0-16274 GCA_038529855.1 Bacteroidota bacterium
CAATATACTGGCTTTGCTAGCCTATTATCAGGAAGAACCTACAAGTGCTGACCAGAGAATCGAATTGATCGATGCCATAGAAAACTTTATCCAAACCAATCCCGAAGAAAGCTATCTCCAACGCGCCCAAGATTTACTACTGCTGCTGTCTTGATCGGAATCGACGAGCCAGGAAAAAGAGGCCGCTGGAAAGCAAGGCCAGTATAAGCAGCCAAAGCCAAAAAGGATTGGAGTCGTCAATAATCGGTTCCATATTACCTACAGGGACAAAGGCTGCCCAGTATTTGGGGTGGGCTGCGGCACCAGAAGGCGCCTCTTCTATAAAATGGAGCATCGCCTGTTGAAGGGCTTGGTCTTTTCTTTTTCCCTGTTTTAATTCTTCATAAAAAAGACCCATTAAGTTTTTAGTGGAAGCATCATTTATGCTCCACAGGCTGGTGATGATACTTTTAGCACCTGCATAGGCAAAAGCTCTTGCAATACTGAGTATTCCCTCTCCTCGCTCAATTTTTCCAATCCCCGTTTCGCAGGCACTTAGGACGACCATATCGGCCTTGAGCTGCATCTGGTAGAGTTCGCTGACATCTAGTTTGAACTCTTGTTCGGTCACATTCCCCTTGTTGCTAAAGGCCACATAAGAATAATTGGGGTTGGAATTATCTACCTTAGCATGCGAAGCAATATGAATAAATCTAGTGTCTTCAGCATGATTGAGAAAATGGGCCTTAGTGGCCGCTTCACTTATAATCAAATCTCCTTCCTGTAATATTTGATGGATATAACTCGCCTCTGCTATATTGCTGTCCAGCGGATACAAATAACCCCTTTGTTCATCTACTTGTCGATAAAGCACTGGATCGATATTGGTCTTATCCACTTCTTTAAAGGTTGGTGCATAAGCAATAGAGAATTTATGCCAATGATCATTTGATTTTTTTTGTAGATGCATGATCGAAGCAGAGAAGTTGTATTTGATCGGACATTGGCGAATTAAATAGGGATGACTTCGGAAGTTTTTTTCTTTTCCCTCTGCTACTTTTTGAGTGATCAAGGCGGCAAAGGGTAGACAAGCGATTCGGCCATCGGGTACGATATTCAAATTGGCAGGCCAATCTTTTTTAGGAAACAGGGGCTCAATCAATTGCTGATACAGGAAAAAGGCATTGGTTGTATATTCCTTTGCCTTAGAAGAAAAGTTAATCGTATGATTAAATTGCTTGACTGATTTGATCAATTCTGGTGTCCACTCAATCTGCACGGCTTCAATGGATTGTTGGCCAATAATAAAGGCATACAGATAATCTTCACCATCAAAATATTCGATGAGTTTTTGTTGCTTGTGAAGTTCCTTTTGGATATCGCTTACGGTTGATGGACCGTCACCAAGCTCAATTTTTTGATAGGCACTATCTTTAGCGATTTGACTTAATATCAATCGATGTGCTTCCTTGGTCTGACTCCTTTCCTTTCGCAAGCGCAATAAGTCAGGCGTTTGATTAGCTTGCTCTGCCCGCTTCATCTGAGCCTCGTATTGGACCAGGGTATAACGGGTCTGACGCTCTTTTTCTAATAATTGTTCGTCAATACCTGCTAGAATAAGCGTTCGATTATTTTTGATTCGATCTCCTAATACAACCGCCTTGCTTTTTTCTGCTAATTCAAAAGCTTCCGTGACTTTTCCCTCTGCGATTTTTTGGCTAATGGCTACATCAAAGATGGGATAGGCATTGCTTTGTAATATTTGCCTATCAGCATCTGAAGAGTAACTTTCTCGAATTCGATCCATCAATGCAAAAGCCAATTCGGTGGTTTGCTGGATAGTAGCACTGTATTTTTTTTGATTTTCAGGAAGCGTATTTAAGTGGTGAAGCGCTTGTATTTTTTTATTTAAAATGCGGAAAGCATCCAAATCAAAATCAATTTGACGGATTGTTGGATTATCCTTGATACTTTGACCTGTAAAAGCCCTACAAAGACTTTGAAGGGCCAATTGATAATTGTTTAATGCAGCGATTAAGTCGCCTGATTCATAATAGGCATTGCCCAATTTTAAATAGCTGGGAACATAGTGGATGCTTCTCTCTTGGAGTTGTTCTTGAGAGCGCACGGTGTCGAGCGCCTGTCTGAAATAATCAATAGCTATTGGATAATCCTTAGTGCTTAAATAATAATTACCAAAAGATATCAGGCTGTAGTTATTGTGCTTTTTTTGATAATCTTGGGCTAGGTCTAAATATTTTAGGGCATCCTCCTGCTTCCCCAAGCGAGTGGAAATTTCTGATAATTGGAGGATAGAAATCAATAAAAGTCCCAATCTTCGTTTATCTATGGCATAGCGCTTTTTCCGCGTTTCAAAAGCTTCTTTACCATACTTTAATGCCTTTTCGTATTCCTTGTATTTAATGTAGACACTTATCAAATAGGTCAAACTATAAGCGGATTGATTTTGTAAGTCATAAAGTTCGAGAAAGTACTTTTCAGCCTTTTCGAAATTACCCTGATAGCTATAGTTGGTTCCCAATGTTGCACATAATTGTTGGCGAAATTTGACCTCCTTTTCACTCAAGGAGGGTTTTTGAGCTAAGGAATCGTATAGGGTTAGAAAGCCCTTTTGGGCCTCATAAGCAAAACCCAAATGATTCCTGTAAAAGAAATAAAGAAATTGTAGTTTGCTCTGGTAAAATTGCGCCTCTTCTAAAGACAGCTTGGATTCATTTTCTTGAAGAAAGGATTGAGCGGTAAGAAGTTTTTCGCCAACCAAGTGAATATCGATTCCATGAAAATAGCCATTGATATCTTTTATAAAGCTATCTAATTGAGTGGTGATGTCAGTTGTTTGGGCTTTTAGGCTAGTACAGATAAAGAGTAGTACAAAAAAAAAGCCCCTGTAGCGGTTTTTCAAGGCGGAGGTATTAGCAAAGAGGTGCACAGGATAGTATGTAAAATAAAAACAAAGTAATCGAGTAAGACAAGGTCTTTCTGGATTACTCTGTTAATATAATCATTTCAAAATGATTTTGGGTAGACCCGAATTGAAAATGTGGTGATCAAAACGGGCAAGCAGTTAATTTTAGGCAGGGACCCTATTGGCTGCACCATTGTTTACCTCTGAGGGAATAGTAGAATTCTCGCTTTCGGCAATCCCACTATCTGGGACGATATTGCATAAAATTAACCTGACCAGGTTATTCTCAATATTCATCTCAACACACATAGCAATGCGATCACCTGCTTGTAGTGGATTTTTTCCACCTACAAATATCATGTTGATCCTGCAAAAATTACTATTTGTATTACTGGGTACAAAGCTACTTAGGGCCGTAAAGGCGATGAGGTCTTTATCCTCTTTTGAAACCTCGCCATCGACCATTTTGAATATCTTGATATTGGAAATATCTACCTTTGATTTATCCACGATAAAGTAATCAAACATATCTGCACTCCAATCGCAGTAGGTCTTGGGATCGTGAGGGCAGGGGCAGACATCTGATAGCTTGATACCATTGGCCACCGCAATAGCTTCGTATTCCAGGCGATTGGCGGTCAAATCAATCAAAGTAGGTAGTAAGCCGCTTTCGATCGCTTCCTGGTTTTTGGGCGCTGCTAATTGCGCTTGTACTTTCTCTTCACCAATGCGTACAACCTTCTCTTTACTGATCGCACTGTTTTTTATTTCCTGACCAGTATTTTCTTGAGCTTTTGCATTTTGCGTACCAAAGCCCGCTCTAATCACGGGGTTTTGAGGACCTTCTCGACTGATAATCTGGTAGAGAAATTCCACCATGGTTAAGGCGCGAAAAGAATCGTTGAGATTGGCAAAGTCTTTAAAGAATTTTTTATCAGCTTCCCTTAGTTCGAGTTTTTCTTCCAATTGGTCTTCTAGTTCATCAATTTCTTTTTCCTTTTCTGCCAGACTTTGGGAGCTGGCCATAAAGCGGTTCCAGAAATTGAGAGCGAGGTAAGTAGTGATGGCCAGCAAAATGCCTAGCGCCATTAATGGGATAATGATTGCTGCTGCAGTTGTTTCCATTGTTTTGTGTTTTAGTAAGTAAGTAGAGTGTATGGATAATCTGCCCTAGCATAGCCAAGTCGATAATTATCCACAGGATTTCCCAATTGTAGATGGAAAACCTTTCTAATTCCAAATAAAAATTTTCTAATGCTGTAATTGTAACCCCAGTTCCAAGGGGAGATTTTTTGTACTGGTTTAATCTATTGAGAAAGGCATTTGTTAGTGATAAACTATTTTTTTTGGATAAAAAGTTCTTTCGAAAAATTATTTATTTTTGAGATATATTTAAAAACGCTTTGGTGTCCTTTGCCTTTCTCTTTGCCTTGGCACCAATCTTGTCCCGTAAAGCCTGTGAAAAAACCATTATCTTTTTTACGTACCTTCAAACAACACAACCAATTTCTACTGGTCGCTACGCTACTCGGTGGGCTATTAATTTATTCGCTAAGTATTCGCCGAACACTCCAACAAAGACAGCAATACCTGCAAACTCAAGCCAATATTGATCGAGCTGCCACGGCTTCTAAAGATATCGCTCAATACAGCGCCCAATTGGCTAAATTGAAGCAAACTGCACAGCAACCCTATGACCGTGAACGGCTTTTGGAGACCGTAACCCTGTTTTGCCGCGAGCACGATCTACTAGTTCGCTCTTTTCCAGAAGCGCTCCGCGTCGTAGAGAATGGGAATACCATCATCACCAACCAAATCGACCTCGAGGGGGCCTATAAGGATATGGTCGCCCTTGTCTACCTCATCGAACAAGAACAGCGCCTGGGCTCTGTCAGCTCTTTCAAATGTTTCACAGAAAAGGATCGGGTGACCAAGAAAACCAAGCTACTTGGCCGAATCATTCTGCGAAATCTCGAACAATAATGCCGCATAAGGCATAATCTTTGTTGCATCTTGCCATTATGAAGATACGAATTAAAACCAGTTTTTTAAAGCGGCTTTGCAGGGGATTGAATACCTGTTTTTTTCGGGTCTAAAACTTTCATTTATTCGCGATAAAGCCTAATTTGAATAAAAATCGGTACCTGTATGGTATTCGGGCTAACCCCCTGATATGAGAACTAAAATAACGTTTTTACTATTTTCCCTACTATCTATTTATGCTTGTAGCGATGTGATTGAGGAAGACCTGAGCGATCATCAGGTCCAATTGAGAGCACCCGCTGATCAAGTCGTCAGCTCCAATACTTCTCAAACCTTTTGGTGGGAAGAATTGGATGAAGTCATTGATGGTTATAAGCTTCAAATTGTTTCTCCTTCTTTTGATTCCGTCGTTCAGTTGGTGCTAGAAGAGGAAATCACAGATGCGCTTACCTTTACCACTACGCTCTCTGCGGGCAGCTACGAATGGACCGTCCTGGCTTTCAACACCAGCAGCGAAAGCGAGCCAATGATTCACCAATTGACCATTCAAACCGATTCTGTACTGGATCTAAGCAGCCAAGTCCTCACACTCCTCGCTCCCGAAGAAGGGCTCAGCACCCAATCAACTGACATCAATTTCCTTTGGGAACCCCTAAGTGATGCCACGACTTACAATATCCAAATTGCCAGTCCCGACTTCACCAATAGCACCTTCATTCAGGTCAATGAAATGACCAATGACGATTTTTATACAGCTACCCTCACTGAAGGCGACTATCGCTGGCGTGTGCGGGCAGAAAATGATAACAGCGTTACGCCCTATGCGGAGGGAACATTCAGTATCGACCAAACAGCTCCCGCTGCTCCCATCCTCATCAGTCCTGCCAATGCCGATTCTGTCAGCCTCCCCGTCAGCCTAAGTTGGGAGGTAGATGAAAGCTCGACGATGGATACGCTTTATGTTTATCCAGATTCTTTGGTGTCTGATCCTATTCTGGTAATAGGCCGTACGGATACTAATTTTAGCTTTGATGATAGTAGTTCAGATAGCTATTTCTGGCAGCTTCGTTCTGTGGATGCTGCGGGGAATGTGAGTGATTTTAGTGAGTTGAGGAAGTTTTTTATTGAATAATTTGAATTTATTTTTTACTTGCAAGTATCTGTTTTTGAGATAGTTGTATGCTTTTCGTGAGCTTCCCGTCTAAAAAAGTGCTCCAACTTTTATGGAATTTTAGATTTTTCGCGTCCTATTATAGAACTACTTGTTTTTAGGCCTTATTAATTGATGTAGTCTTTTTTCATTGTTTAGCTGCTGCGCGCTGCTGAGATGGCGGATGCGTAGTTGAAGGGAAGGGTGGACTTAGGTGGTGGTGGTTTTTTGCCTGCCCAGTAGGGCAGGGCGGAGGTTGGTGTCTGGGAGGGCCCACCCTTCAAAGGTGGCCACTCCCTCAAATCCCTAAAAACCAATAATATACAAACTTATCCTATGTGTTAAATTCTTGACTCGCCTCCAATAAACCCGTACTTTTATAGGTGTTAACTTATTATAAAGCTATATAAAAACCAGTTTATTCCCTCCCATATTTTATCTACCGACCAAACAACACCCAGTTTAGGCAAACTTAAATAACCATGAAAAAACAAAGCACTAAGTATTTCTTAGGCTTGGCACTCTTTGCTGTTTGGGGTTTAGTAGGCTACAGACTCTACACCAAACTCTACAAATCCAACCAAGCTTATTTGCTTCCACCTCCAATTGAGATTAGTGATGCACCAGCCACTGATGATTCCTTTACGCTAAGTCTTGATTATCGCGATCCCTTCTTGGATAAGAAGTTGTCTCGTCCCAAAGCCGTACAGGTCAAACAGGTGGCGAAAAAAGTGAATGTCCCACCCAAGCCAAAGGCTAAAACACCTATTAAAACGGTAGAATTTCCAGACATGCAGTACAAAGGAAATATCGCACTTAAGGATGGACGGCAGGTCGCCTTGGTGAGCATCAATGGGGAAATCGTGAATTTGGGCTTGGGCGAATCTTATGAGCAGGTGGCGCTGATGGAGATTGAACAGGATTCTATCCAGATAGGCTATCGCGGCGAAGTGATGATGGTAGCTAAATTCAGCGGAGAATAATTTACAATAAGATCGCGAGTTCAAACTCGCCTAAGTTTTTACTAATATCGCTGTAGTTGAGGTGACGCGCCTCTTCTACCCATTCCAGCTCTTTCAATTCTTTGATCCAACTGTTATAGATCAAACTGCTTTTGCAGATGCCTTTGATTTGTATGCGTCGTTTGTCGTATCGAATGAGGTCTTCTTTTTCATAATCGCGCTTTCGTCCCAGCATAGGGAATACCTCTAATTCCAACAATTGAATGCCTGCTGGTAAGCTTTGTCCCAATTGATCAGCATAAAAAGAAAGACGAGTGTCTTGATTGACGCTGGTTTGTTTGAGCATGGCCTCTTGTTGCTCTACTTGTTTTCTCAGCGAGTCCAATTCGATCAACTGATAGCGACTTTGAGCCATAGCAGCACCCAACTGCTCATTATTGGACTTATATTGATAATAGAAAAAGACATTGATCAGTAAAACAGTAAATAAGAGTCCCAAAATAAGTTTACCTCCTAGCTGAAAAAGCCGCATATGCTTAAACTCTTCCTGCTGCTCCTCGAGTACAGGTGTCCCTACCCCTGACTCCATCTGCATTAAGCCTTTAAAAGCCAGCGCATAAGCCAATACCCAACGAGTTTCCATCTCCTGATCACCAAGTCGAATACGTGACTCGATGTCAGTATTGGCTGGAGTGATACGCTCCGTCGCCCCCTCTTCGTTAAACTGTAGCTGCTGAGTTCGACTACTCAATTCCTTTTGACCATTCAAAAAAGGAAGCAAATAGCGCATATCAAAGCCACCAAAGCTCAATCCTATTACCCAAATCCCCGCCTGTCGGAATTCTTCCAACAACTCATCAATCAATTGCTTTCTTGCAATACTGGCAAAAAGCCCCTTAGCCCCAGGATTTTCCTGAAGATAAAATTGCTCTGGTCCAGCACTGGGAAGCACTGCTTGGATCAACTGTTGTTGCATCCCCGTGGGCTGATCCACTAGCTTGTGCAGAATCCCCCGACCACTGATGCTTAGATAGACAGGAATCTGTTCTTCCGCGAGGAGTTCGCTTAAGGCGGCTAAGTCTTTGATTGAATCCGTCTGCTCCTCAATCTCTATCTCGCCCTTTTCCTTTTTGAGAATCACTACGCGGTATTCCCGCTCACCACTCACCAAAGACAGCTCTACACCAGCATGGCGTTGGTTCTGCAATTGCGCTTGTGTCCAGGCTTTTAGATCGAGGGAAATCTGGGCCATATCAGCTTTTAATAAATGACGGTTGGTTTGACAAAAACGAGTAACTTATTTTTATTCTTGGCTCTTCTGCGACTGCTAAAAAGCCATTTGATCACGGGAATACGCGACAGAAAAGGAACCCCTGTACCTGCATCTTCAATACTCTTGGTTTCCAAACCACCCAATGCAATCATCTCTTGATTAAGGATGCGGATATTGGAATTAAAGGTTCGATTGACCTGTGGTGGTGGGGCATTGGTCTGCACCTGCCCAATGAAGTCTGATTGATTAACTTCAATCTCCAAAGTTACATATTCATCGCCAGAAACAATAGGAACAATGCGAATGGAAAAATCGGCATTGACGGCCTCAAAACGACGATCCTGAAGAGAGATAGGGTTTTGATTTCCCTGCAAGGTGGTTCGCTCATTGAGAAAATAGCGCGTTTCTCCTAAAGACAAAGAAGCCTCCAAACCATTTAATGTAGACAAACGAGGCTTTGATCGCACCTTTACATAACCATTATCCTCAACAGCTTGAAGGGTCGCATAAAAATTGGGGCGAACCTGTCCCAGATTGACAATGCCATTGCCCGATAAGGTGGCCAATAATCGATTGATGGATTCCGTGCTAAAGGTAAAATCTACGCCTGGAAAGATGGTTCCACCAGAAGGACGAGGCTCTGTTGCCAATCCCGCTTCCAGCCCCGCTCTGTTTTCCAGATTTTGCTGTACATCGAGAATGAGCAATTCAATCATGACGACAGGGACGGAGCGATCAATTTCTCCCAAAAATTCCTCTAGCTTATTCATCGAAGCGGCAGGGCCAGTCAAGATGAGTGAGTTGAGTTGGATGAATTCCTGAATGTCTACCCCTGATGCGAGGTCCTTAGGAATGGACTCTGTAAGTTCTTTTACTGAGCGATGTTGTAGTTGAATGACGCGGGTCTCGCGCATCCCTTCACTGGCAGCCTCGCCAATGAGAAACAAACCACCATCTTCCTTATAAGTAAACTTCGTCCCGCTTAATGCGCGATCCAGAAAATCGGCAAAGGGGGCTTTTTCCAATTGCATACTGATGGACTCTGAAGGCTCCGCAAATAAAAAATAGCTCGCTTCGCTCTCCTGAGAAGCCAGTTTGATCACATCTCCCAAAGGAACATTGCTCGCGTCAATAGTCAATAGCTTCTGCCCATTGGCATCCTCCTCTGAGGTGACAAACAGATTATCTACTGGAGCCTGCTGTCTTTGCTGCTGGCGATTATTAGAACGATTGTTTCTTTGATTCCTCGCTTGGCTATTACCTCCCCCTGCATTAGCTGCATTGCCTGCATTATCTGCCAGGGCTTCTTTTAGGTCGAGGGTATAATAGCCCTTATCTTCTTTTTTAACCAATAACTCATTGCGCTTCGCCAACTGCTCTAGAGCATCCTCAAATTGAGTAGCGCCCACATAGCCATCTACAACAAGGGCACTAGCCCGCTGAGTAGTGATCACATTTTTCTGACTCAATTCGCTGATTTTTTGGACTACCTGATCCAGGGTATCTCTTTGGAGATTAAGCTGTAATTTATCATTGTAACTATTATAGCTGATATCGAGTACTTTGACTTCGAGTTCTTCTACAGGTGCTTGATAGGGAATCAAACTGATGATGGTCCCTGAAAAACTGAGGTCTAATTGATAGAATTTGCAGAGGTGCAGTAAAATATCTCTGGGGCGAGTATCCGAAAAATTGGTAACTACCTTTTGATTGATATTGGGGTCGATGGTGAGATTGAGGCGGGTTTCTTTAGAAAAGGCAATGGCAAACTCCTTGAGTGTCCCAGTGATCGAAATATCGATCAACTTGTCGATACGAGGGTTTTCCATCGCGTATTCCTCGAGCTCTTGTTCTAGTTTTACAAAGCGGTCCGTTGGTGCGACTTGCGCTTCTACATAGCTTGCCAGAGCCCATATCATCAATACTGAAAGTATCTTAATGGGATTCACTGTTGGTAAAGGTTTTTTACATGAATTGTACACGTGATCTAAGTCAAAAAGCATACCTAAACGCCCGAGCTTTCAGACTTTCGCCAATGACCATCTATTGAGTAATAAACTATCGTAGGTAAACAATTCATTAAGAGTGATATAAATGTTTTAGTTTTTTATTAGTTATTATCAAAAGCCAACACTAGGTAACAGCCAAAAGTCAATTAAAATGCGATGATGCTCAAAAGACCTTCATTTCAGTAGGCCAATTAAGCGCCACTTGCCAAAATTGGATAAACCTCCGTCGTTGTCGTCAAACCCGCTTCCAGCAGCGCAAAAGCATTCTCTGCCAAACTGCTCACCCCGCGCTCCTCGAGCAAATCCCCTACATTCAAATCCTCATCCTTGATGTGTCGCGACAGCTCCAAATCAATGGGAATGACCTCATAAACGGCCTTCCTCCCCTTATACCCCGTATAAAAACAATGTTCACAACCCTTCGCAGCAGCCACTTCCTTCAAAGGCCGCGGCAGTACATAGCGCTTGGGCAATTGATGCGCCTCAAAAGGGACACTTGTCTTGCAATGCGGGCAAAGCAAGCGGACCAGCCGCTGCGCTACGGCCGTATTAAGGGTATCCGCCAATAAATAAGCGGGAATACCCATATCAATCATACGAGCGACGATGCCCCAGGCAGAGTTGGTATGGACCGTTGATAAAACCAAGTGACCTGTCAGCGAAGCTCGAATGGCCATAGAAGCCGTTGCCTTATCGCGAATCTCTCCCACCATAATGATATCTGGGTCTTGCCGCAAAAAGGTACGCATGGCGCTGGGAAAGTCCAGTCCAATTTGCTCTTTGAGCTGCACTTGATTGATGCCTTCCAAGGTATATTCAATGGGGTCTTCTATCGTGACGATATTGGTGGTACTTTGATTGAGCAGTTTGAGGGTGGCATAGAGCGTCGTGGTTTTTCCAGACCCCGTTGGCCCACTGATCAGTACAATGCCATTAGGCCGTTTCACCCCCTCCAGGTAATTGTCTAAGTCTTGCTCATTAAAACCCAGGATATTCAAGTCGATATTAGTGGCATCATTGCTCAGCAAACGCAAAACGATCTTTTCGCCATGCAAAGTTGGCAATACGGAGACCCGCACATCCAATTGGCTATTGTCTTCCAAGCGCAAATTGATACGCCCATCCTGAGGTAGGCGCTTTTCGGCAATATCCAGATTGGCCTGGATTTTTACTTTATTCACCAAACTAGGATATTCTGCCTTTTCCAGTACATAGCGCTCTATCAGCTTTCCGTCAATTCTAATGCGGATGCGGCTGCTTTCTTCAAAGGGTTCGATGTGGATATCACTACTCCCCAATTGCTTGGCTTCGCGGAGTAGTTGGGGAAGAAAATCCTTGGCTTGTTCAGATTGAAAATTTAGATTCTGACTTTGGGTGCGTTGATCATTGGGGCGGCGATAGTATTTGGCAATCTCTCTTCGCAGCAGCTCTCCCTCCACTGCCTTCAACTGAATGCTACAGCCCAAAAGTACTTCCAATTCCTCTGCCGTTCCAAGCTCATTTTGCCCATCTGCAATGTACAATTCCAATTGGTCGCCCTGTCGTTCAAAAGGCAAGACCATGTAATGCCAAGCTTGTTGCGTGGTGATACTTTGGAGAAGATCAGTTGGGATTTGTTCTTTGATCATGGTGCTCAGTTTTTGGTAATGGTGCTCGTTCTTTTCGACGTAAAGTAGACTTTCGAATTTTTCAAATGAAATTTAGGAAAAGGTCGCGATGCAAGGACCATTCAAAATAATAGGTCCCAATCAGTAGGGGAATCAAAATCACTGCCAGACAGCCCGCAAGGGGAACGGTAGCAATTTCTCGCCGCGTCAGCCAACAAAATCCCAAAAAGCCAATTAAACTCAAACTTAAGCCTACTACAAAAAAAAGAATTAAATTGACTGGGGAAAACAGCAGACAGAGCGGCAAGAAGAAAACCACATCTCCAATACCCAGATAGTCATGAGTTATATTGATCCAAGTGCCCTGGCGAATGGAGAAATAGAGGGTCAGCAGGATGCCCTGAATCGCAAGGAAGCCCAAATTAAGCCCCACACTTGGCCAGTGGAGCGGAAAAAACAGGGCTGCCCCTAAAGCCAATAGGGCCACCCATATCCAATGGATCGCCCGATAGCGAAAGTCTTCATAGATAATCGCTGCCAGAGGTACGATGAGGGCCGCCTTTAATAACATGGAAATCAAAAGCCTTTAGTCGGGAATGATCTCGCGAAGCTCGCCCGCCTGGTCGATTTCCCAGACATTGACATTGCCGTCATTATCAAAATCGGCAATTGCCGTGGCGGTCGCTAAAAATCCGGATTTGCTGGCCTGCTTGACTTCGTAGATATAGCGGGCATCGCCATTTTCATGCAAAGTCTTGGGCGGCGTGAACCCGATTTCGATCAGGTTATCCGAATAACGGAAATTCTTTTGGTAGAATGTTTGTTGTCTCGACTGTAAGTACTTGAGTTGATTTTGCGCCTCAACGGAATAGGCATCTCCAAAAAGATCGTCGAATACAGGAAGGGCAACCAGCATCAAAATGCCGATAATGACCAATACAACCATCAATTCCGTTAGGGTGAAAGCCTTAAGTCTGGTAGAATTTAGTTTTCTCATCTCAATTAGCTTTATCATACGTTTACTTAAATATAGGATTTAATCGTTTCGAATGTTAGCAGCAAGAGCTTTATTTTATGCTTTAGTCGTTTCTTTGCTAATTGCCTTGGTGAGTGGCTTGCTGATAAGCCTTGCCTATTTGCAGAGACTGCAACAAACAGACCAATTTGAGCAAGAACGACTCTATCGGAACGTCAAATCAGCCATGGCTATTGCTCAAGCTGGCCTATTACCCAGCCCTCGCCAATCGCTCGATCTTTTTGGCGATGGAGGAGATACCGTCCACTGGGCAAGATTTGATTGGGGGGTGTATTCCATCGCCTATGCTGAGGCAGTTCGCTGGACTCCTTTAGGACGGGATACGCTTCAACAAGTCGCCTGTTTGGGAGCGCGGAGCAGCCCATTGATGCAGTCCGCCCTTTATCTCTCAGATCAAAATGCCCCACTAGCCGTAGCGGGAAATACCCAGATTAAAGGCAAGGCTTTATTACCCAGAGCGGGTGTGAGAAGAGGCTATATTGGGGGTGTGGGTTATTTGGGTTCACAATTGGTTTATGGGGATCAAGAAAAAAGTACCAGCGCCCTGCCACCCATCAACAGCCAAAAAGCAGATCAAATACTGCCCCTGTTTTCCCAACCAGGAAATACTCCCTATCTACCGCTCCTCAATCGCTCCTTTGCCGATTCCGCTGCCATCATCCAAACAGATGCCATCTACCTGACGGGCATTGCTTATCGCGGCCATATCATGGTCATTGCCAGTGATTCCATTGTCGTTGCTGCAGATGCTACCCTGGAAGATGTAATGCTGCTGGCCCCAAAGATTATCTTTGAACCTGGTTTTGAAGGTCAGCTCCAAGCCTTTGCTTCCAAAGCGATGGAGGTGGGAGAGGGCTGCCGCTTTGAATTTCCATCCGTATTGGGATTACTGAAATCTGAAAAGGTCAATGACCGTCCTTTTTTGAATATCGCTCCTGATTGTCAGTTAAATGGCCTAGTTTGGGTCTATCAAAAATATTACACCAAGTATCCAGTGCGTTTAAGTATAGGAGAACGAAGTCGAATAGAGGGCCAGGTTTTTGCAGATGGGCTAGTGGAACACAAAGGAGTGATCCATGGCAATTTGACTTGCAAGAGTTTTTCCCTGAAAACGTCCTCTTCTGTCTATCACAATCACCTATTTAATGCGGTGATTGACAGAAATCAATTGTCGAAACATTACCTTAGTCCATTATTGGCCAAGGAAGTTCGGCAAAGCGGCGTAGCCAAATGGATAAAATAAGCCCCTTGTCGGACTGAATCCCCGTCAGCGTGCTAACGCTGACGGGGATTCAGTCCGACAATAGCGGAGCCCCAAAGTGCTAACGCTGACGGGTTCAGCCCAACAACACAGGAGACCGTTTCAACCCAACAATACACAAAAGCGCCAATATCAATTAGTTACTGCTACAAAGCCCTCAAGCACTTTTTTAAAATACAGCTATGAAAAAAAGATTACCCGCGATGACAATTGTTGAGTCAATGACCGCCATGCTGCTCATTGTACTTTCCTTTGGCATAGGCATGATGATTTACCTCAATATACTCAGCTCTGAGCAAGTCGTCGCTCGCACCCGAGCCAATTTGATCCTCCACCAAGTCGTCGAACAAACTCGCTTACAAAATCGCTACATCGACGAAACCCTCGAGATTGAGGGGCTACTCATCGAAAAACAGATCAGCGACTACGGAGCGCTCCCCGACAACTATTTACTTCACTTACAGGCTTTTGATGGCCGAGATCAACTTATTGGCGAAATCAAACAAATTCTTTACCTACCCACAACGCTATGAAGTCACTAGCAGCCTTTACCATTGCGGAATTATTGGTGGTTAGTTTGCTTAGTGTACTTACTGCCAGTGCCGCCATTGCCGCCTTTCAAATTGTGGATACACAGTATGAAGATTATGCCCAACACACGGAGGCTAGTTTGCGCTTAAATAGCTTACATGCCTTGCTATATGGCGATTTTGCGGAAGCTGAAGTGGTGCGTATCGAAAATAATCGCCTCGCTTTTGATTACCTTTCTTATACAATTTGGTATTCTTTTAGTGAAGACTTTTTGGTGCGAAGGACCGACCAGGAGGTACAGCGTCCCGACACCTTTTGGCTTTACCCCCGCCACTTGGAGGCGCATTTTGCCAATCAGCCCGTGGAGTGGGGGCGAATAGATCGCTGTCAATTTGAGGTGATGATGGAGGAAATTATTTTTCCTTTTCACTTCCACAAAAGCTATAGTGCCCAGGACCTGATAAATGATCGCAATGGGGATTGATGTTAAAAATTACTCGCTTGGAAAAAGCAAAGCGCCTAGTCCAAAGAAGGAAAAGGCGAGCGAAGGGAGCTGGAAGGATTTGATGAACAAAGAAATCCACCTCTTTGGGCATGGGATGAATCTCAAGCGCAAGGAGGCGCTTTATTCCGATCTTGGCGTACTGCTATCAGCAGGACTAGACATCCAACGCGCTTTGAGTTTGATTGAAAATAATCAGCAAAAGGCGCCCCAAAAAGCTTTGATTGCTTCCATTAAAGCCACCGTACTGGCTGGAGATTCGCTTTCTGCAGCCCTGCGCAAAACTGGTTATTTTTCCGATTATGAAGTTTACAGCATCCAGATAGGGGAGGAGAGTGGACAATTACTTTCTGTCCTGCAGGAATTATCGGCCTTTTATGCCAAAAGTATGCGCTACAAACAGCAATTGGTCAGCGCACTCTCTTATCCGACCTTTGTGATCAGTTTTGCCTTTTTGGTCATCTTCTTTTTATTGAAATACTTGGTACCATTGTTTAGTGATGTTTATCAAAAATTTGATGGGGAACTACCCGCCATTACCCAAAAGATCATCTACTTATCCGATTGGATTGGGCAAAATGGATTTTACCTCATTGGTAGTGTGGCCCTCATTATTGCTTTGCTCTATTGGCAGCGCCGTCAGATTTGGTTTAGAAAATTTAGTGCTTCTTTTATGCTCAACAGCCCCATTTTTGGCCCTATTTTTCAACGCATCTACCTCAGTCGCTTTTGCCAGTCGATGTTTTTGCTCTTACAGGCTAGGGTGCCGCTGCTCAAAGCGGTGGAGCTGGTTCGTTTGATGGTGGGTTTTTATCCCATAGAGGTTTCACTAGAACAGGCGGAAAAGGATATCCTTCAAGGTAGTCTACTCAATGAGACATTGAGCAAATCTTCTTTTTACCCACAGCAATTTATCGCACTGATTCAGGTGGGGGAAGAGGCGAGCACCTTAGAGCAAATGTTTCAAAAACTTGCCAAACAGTATTCCGATGAAGCAGAGCAGCGGACCAATGTCATTGGTAGTCTGCTCGAACCAATTTTGATTATTGGCCTAG